>JAAWHU010000008.1 GCA_022796015.1 Hungatella sp.
AATTGCCCGACTAAAGCCCGACCCGTCCGGCAGTCAGCCGGACAGGGAACGGCAAAATTTTTTACACTTCTTTTACTTCTTTATCTCACATGAGCAAAGCACAGTGCTTAAAACACCACCTTATAAATATTATAGAACCCGGTCAGAGTCACAATCCCCACCAACACCGGCGTGAGATAGCGGATGCAGATGATCCAGCCTTTTTTAAGTTTAAAAGAAGCTCCGTTTTTCTCAATCTCCTCCACCAAATACTCCGGATTCCATTTCCAGCCTATATAGTAACACATGGCAAGACCGCCTAAGGGAAGAAGAATATTATCCGTAATCATTCCCACAAAATCAAACAGACCGTAATTCAGAATCTGTACCTGTCCCAGAACACCGAAGGACAGGGCGCTTGGAATACCCAGGACAAAAATTGCCGCTCCGATTATGAGTGTTGCCTTTTTTCTGGCAATTCCCAGTGTATCAATGGCAAATGACACTGATACTTCCAGAAGGGCGATGGCGCTGGTGATGGCAGCAAAAAAGACCAAGGTAAAGAAAAGGCAGGCAAAGAGCTCCCCTCCTGCAATGGCGGAAAAAACCCTGGGCAGGGTGCCGAAGATCAGTCCTGGGCCCTGGCCAGGCTCAAGGCCGAATGCAAACACTGCCGGGAAAATGGCGATTCCGGCCAAAATAGCAATAAAAGTATCAAGACCTGCCACCATAAGGCAGCTCTGGGGAATATTTTCCTTGTCTCCCAGATAGCTTCCGTAGGTGATGGTGATGCCCATGCACAAACTCAGGGAATAGAACACCTGGCCTAAAGCACTGCTGACAGAATTCAGGTTAAATGCCGAAAAATCAGGGACAAAGATAAATGCAAGGCCCCCATCCGCCCCAGGCAGAGTCAAGCTTCTGACAATAATGATTAGGAGCAGAACAAATAAAAGGGGCATCATAACCTTGCTTGCCTTCTCAATTCCGTTGATTCCGAAATAACACACTGTCGTGGTAAGGGCAATAAACAGCAGATGCCACAGCACCGGCTCTGTGCTGCCGATAAATCCATCAAAATCTGCCGGTGCCTGCAAGGTGGTGCCGTAGCTGACAATATACTTGATAATCCATCCACCTATGACACTGTAATACGATAAAATAATAAAGGCAGCCAGGACACCGAAGACTCCTGTAATTCTCGCATGAGAATGAATATCGCCGTAAGCCTGAACCGGGTCATGACGGGTCCTGCGGCCAAGAGACATCTCTGTGATCATCACCGGAATTCCCAAAATCACCACAAAAAAAAGATATGCAATAAAAAACGGAAAACCTCCGTTGCGCCCCATAAGATAAGGAAATTTCCACAGATTGCCAAGGCCAATGGCCGCACCTGCCGTTGCCATAATAAATCCAAGCTTACTTGCCCATTGCGTTTTTACTTTCATCTCATTTTTCTCCCTCTTTTGTATGCCTTTTTTTCATATCAGACATAACTTGACGTTATAGAATATCATTATATCCTATTTGCCCTCATGTTTCAACCACAATCTTCCCCATCGTCTCCCATGGTTTCGCAGCCCGCCTTCTGCCGTTCTGCAAAGCCTCTTCCTCCCTTGGCCGCAGCAGTTCAATCAACACAACCCGGCCGCGGCTCCCTCCTCTGCCCCAAGCTCTCCCCTAACAGAAAGCGGCACACAATGGAAAGCCTCACACGACGAAAAGTCTCATATGACGGAAAGCCTCACACGACGGAAAGCAAGGTTCAGGTATACCCCCTAACATTACGCCCCCATCCCCGCAGAAAAATACAGGAGGGAGCCCAGCATTTTTCCTATTCCGATAGAAAAAATAATATACTGAAGCCCCACAGCCAGATGAATCCTCCGGCTGATTACCGGAATGGTCTTTAAAGTTTCCGCCAAAGACATTACAAGACATCCCACGAAAATCCCCACACTTACCCCGAACACCCCAAGAATCCAGGAACTTCCCAAAGGAACGGAAAATTCAAAGAGATCCGCGGCATTGCCCAAAGCCCCTCCCAGGATAATAAAGGTCTCATAAAGCAGAATATGGTTTCTCGTCTTTGTCTTTCCGATCAGCCTGGGAAACACGCCGATAATGGCCAAAAAGGCAAAAACGCCGGCAGCGATAATGCCCCCGGCGCAGAGCCCGAACACTGCCAAAGCCATGAGTTTAAGTGACATCCACACCAGACTCCTTTCTTCCATCGTTCTGAATCAGGGTTTGACAGATATTATCCTCGTAGAGCCTCATCTCCACCTCAAGAGGAGTGGGATCCGTGTTAAGCTTCCAGACAGAAAAATGATTAAAAAACAAGATAACTCCCAGGGCCAGGCCTATGGAATAGGACAGCTCCAAAACCCTATAATCTCCTGCCTCCTCCCCAAGGGCCAGCCGGTAAATCTCCTGAAACACATCTCCCACACTGGCATCATTGTTAAAGGTCATAATGGCAAATGCCGCCCCGCAGAAGCAGATCAGGCACACAAAAACCGTTTTGATCCACGGCCACACCCTGGCCGGGGGCTTGGGCCTCTGGTAATCAATGATGTAGTCCGTCTCCCCCATATTCTCCACCTGGATGGAGGGATCCATCTGGGAAATCAGCTCCACCACATCCAGTACGCTTCCCACATACCGGTGATTTCTGTCCGAAGGGATCTTCATGATTTTTAAAGCCTTACACCGGCCGAGCACAGAAGAGTCATCGCTGTAAAGGGTGCTGATGTCCTTGAGGTATACATCCTTTTCATGAACCTCGGAAATCTGATTCAGCTTTAGATACAGACTTTTCCCCATGTCATCCTATCTCCTTTATCTCTTCCTCGAGTCTCACCAGCATTCCTCCCGTATAATCCTGAGAGTCATTATAAAACAGGAGATACCAGAGGATGGAGCCGAGTATTAAAATCACGGCCAGGGCAAAGAGATATCCCCAAATTCGTTTTAAAAATTCCATTTTTATCACATCCATTCTTCTAAATTTGGAAAGCCGCTTTGCCCCCTTTCACGGGCTCTGCGGCAAGCTGATAAAGATAGTATGGCATTTTTTATGTTTTTTAAAACCTTTCCCTCATCTGTTTCAAAATTTTTTTCTCCAGCCTTGATACCTGTACCTGGGAAATGTTCAGAGCCTTTGCAATCTCCGTCTGAGTCTGATTCTCGTAATAACGCCTGAAAATGATTTCCCGCTCCTTTTCCCCTAACTGGCTGATGAGCTCCTCAAGCACTATATGATTTAAAAGCTTCTCATGGTCCTGATTCTCGTCCTCGATCTTATCCATAAGGCAGAGGCCGATTTCATCTTGTTTCTGAATGGTCTTGTACAACGACTCCACCTCTGCCCCTGCCTCCATGGAGGCTGCCACCTCCTCTTTGCTGGCCCCCAGCTCCTTGGCGATCTCTTCCACAGTAGGTTCCCTTCCCAGAGAGCTGGTCAGTGCCTCCCTCACTGTCTTAGCACGCATTCCCATTTCCTTTAAGGAACGGCTGACCTTGATCATTCCGTCGTCCCTGAGGAAACGTTTGATCTCTCCTGTGATCATAGGCACCGCATAGGTAGAAAACCGTACCTCATAGGACAGATCAAACTTGTCGATTGCTTTTATAAGGCCAATGCTTCCGATCTGAAAAAGATCCTCCATATCGTATCCTCTGCCCTGAAATCTTCGGACAATGCTCCAGATTAATCCCATGTTCTCCAAAACCAGCTGATCTCTGGCTTCTTTATCCCCTTTGTGTGCTCTGTCTATAAGGGTCATGGTCTCATCCACGGCATTCACCTGCCTATCTGCCTTTTCATAGTCACCCGGGTTCCCTGCCCCGGTGCGGACTCTACCTGGACTTCATCCATAAAAGCCTCCATAAACGAGAAACCCATGCCGGATCTCTCTCCTGTTCTGTCTGTAGTGTACATAGGCTCCATAGCTTTCTTCACATCGGCAATCCCAACTCCTGTATCCTTCACCGTCACCGTCAGCTCTTTTCCCTGAATGGACACCTCCAGGTAAAGGATCCCTGGCTTTCCCTGGTATCCATGGATAATCCCGTTGGTCACAGCCTCCGACACCGCGGTCTTTACATCATCAATCTCCTCCATAGTAGGATTCAGACGGCTCATAAACACGGCCACAGCTACCCTGGCAAACTCCTCGTTCCTTGACCGGCTCTCAATCTCCATGCGCAGAGTCTCTGACTCCATCTTGAGCGCCTCCGCATCTCCCTCTCCCATGCTACTGCCTTCCTCGGCCCTTTCTCCCACAGTCCTGCCTTCCTCGGCCTTCTCTACCGCAGCCCTGCCTTCCTCAGCCCTCTCCTTTGCAGCCCTGCTCTCTTCGGCCCTCTCTCCTGCAGCCCTGCCTTCCTCGGCTCTTTCTCCCGCAGTTCGGCTCTCTTCGGCTCTCTCTCCTGTCTCACGTTCTCTTTCTGACATCTCTTTCTGACTCCTTCCCGGCCTTTTGGCGCCTTTTTCCTTCTCCTATCCTATGTATCGGCATGGGCCGCTTTGCGGCCCTGCCAAGTCATGAAAACACGCTCCTCCTATGAACCCTTCTCTCACAAGGATTCTTAACCGACGATTGCCGATTCCTTGGAGTCATACTGAGGCACCAGCTTGCCGATGCCGCCGATGGACAGCACCCTGAGAATCTGAACGCCTGCCCCATATAACGCTACCTTTCCCCCGCTGCGCTCCATCTGTTTATATCGGTTCAAAAGGATGCCGATTCCTGACGAATCCATGAAAACGGTTTTCGAGAAATCAAACACAATCTTTGTAATATAATTTTCTGCCAGCAGAAGATCCGTCTCATACCTGAGATTTCTGCAGTTGTGATGATCCAGTTCCTTGGGCATATGAATCACCAGCACCTGCCCCTTCGCCTCATAACTAAATGACTGTCCTTCCATGAATCCATTCCTCTCTTTCTATCATTACCTTATAGCCAGATACAGCAAAAGGAAGACACCACCCTGTCTTATCCTTCGTAGTGTCTTCCTTCCTGCTTCTCTTTTTCCTCAGTATCCTCTGGCCTCCTTGGCCAGTACGGCCAGTTCCGTATTGGGATAATTCATGATCACCTGGCCCAACAGCTCATTAGCCTTGTCCCGCTCGTCCCGGCTCTGATAGATCATGGCCATGTCGTAGATTACCTGAGGATTATCCCCCTTGATATTCAGGCTTTTCTGATAATAGTCAAGGGCCTCCTCCTGCTTCTTCCCATCCCTGGCCTTGTCTCCCAGATCGGCCAGCACCTGAAATCCTTCCGCAGTCATATAATTGGTAATCTCCCCCACCACGGCGGCCGTGTCAGGGTCTGTAATCAGGGAAATATCCATGTCCGCGTACACCGTGGCCACAGTCTCCATATCCTGGGCCGCCTGGGCCTTTAAGATCTGCACCAATCTCTGATACTGCCTGATGACGCCTTCCTCATTCTGCTGCATGTCCAGAAGGCTGGCCATGGCATTGTCCCTCTCCGACTCCATGGAACTGATATCACTTTTAAGGGCATCCAGCTCCAGATTCTTCTGGTTCACCTGCTCCAGCACCCCTGTCATCTCCTGGTTATGTCTGTGGTTCAGTTCTCGTTCCATGGCTGGCATGACCAGAAACCAGATGACAGCAGCCCCCAGAACCAGACCTACCGCAATATTGATGATGGTCAGCCACCCGGTGGTCTCCTTGTAGGTAGGCGGAAGAATAATATCGTCGTCCTGCATCTGCCTGTGGGAAAATGCGGCGTCCATCTTCCTGCGCTCCACCTCCGCCCGCCCTGTGTGGGACTTGACTATGGACATGTACCACAAAGCCTTGGGATGGCTTTTATCGATCTGCAGCACCTTCTGTAAGGATTTGCCCGCTTTGGTGTAATCCCCATGGCTCATATACAGAAGTGCCAGTACCAGGTGCGCCTTGACAAAATGAGGGTTAAACTCCACGACCCGTCCCAGAAGGAGAACCGCCAGATCATCGCTTCCCGTCTGGGCATGGTAGAGTCCCTGGTTATATTTCTTAATATTCTGGCTTTCTGCCTCCAGCCTTCCCGGCTTATCCTGGATCTCGCGAAGATACAGGGCTGCCCGGTTCTTATCCGGCTGCAGGTTCATACTGATCACCCACTGAACCAGGCTTTCCGCCGTCTCTCCCATCTCGTAGTAGATCAGTCCCAGAAGATTTCTCGCATCCGTCTGGTATTTATGAAAATGCAGGCTCTTTTTCAGACACTCTGCTGCCCCTGTCAGGTCTCGTATCTTTGCCTTCTCAAGCCCCTGGTTATAGTAACCGTTGGCTATACGCTGGCATCTTCTCGCATAATCCATATAGCTACTCTTTTCTCTCTTTGATTAATTCCATCATAATATCCGTCATATCTGTCAGATCATTCTTTCCGATGGCGTCTTCCACCGCCTCAATCTCCAGACTGGGCTTATAATGGCTTAATTCCTCTTCAAAATCAATCATTGCCATCTCCTCTTAACAGGGCTTTCACCTCTCCCACCAGATACAGGGAACCGGCGCAGAAAGCCGGCCCATCTCCCTTTTCTCTTAAGAAATGCTCCCAGGCCTCCTTCACAGAGGAAAATGCCTCCACCGGGCACCCCAGCCTCTGACGGAATTCCCGGGCAAGACAGTCCGCCTCCACGCTTCTTGCCGTGCCCATATGGGCAATGGTCACATGGCTGATCTTAAGGGCGCTGCAGAGCTCCTCGATCATCCTGTGGTACTCCTTGTCCGACACCACGCCGAACATCAGGGTCACCGCCCCGCCTGTCTCCTCCTGCATCCTCTTAAGGGTCCGGGTCAGGGCTTCCATGCCTCCGGTGTTGTGGGCTCCATCCAGGTAGACTCCCGGAAGAACTTCCTCCATACGCCCCGGCCAAAAGCAGCTCTTTACACCGTCTCTCATATGTTCCGTCCGGATATCCGCTGCCTTTATCTCCTTTAGCAGGCCTGCCGCCTTCACCGCCAGGGTTCCGTTCATCATCTGATAATCCGCCTGGGAAGAGATCCGAAACTCTACCGGCTCCCCATCTGCTTCCACCAGAATCCGCACTCCTCCTGGGTCTCTGCCTGCAAGCCGGTAATCCTCTTCCCCCACAGGATATAGGGGACAGTGAAGCTGCCTTGCCCTCCTGCGGATCACCTGGCTGCTCTCCGGACAGCCGGCATCATACACCACCGGCCTGCCCTCCTTCAGAATCCCTGCCTTCTGCGCGGCGATCTCTGCAAGAGTGCTTCCCAGAAACTGCATGTGATCCATGCTTACGGAGGTAATCACCGTCATCAGAGGGTTCTTAATCACATTGGTGGTATCCAAAAGCCCTCCCATGCCTGTCTCCAGAATCACAAAATCCGGCTTTTCCTTCTGGCACAAAGCCATAAACATATAGAATAGATATTCAAAATAGGTAGGAGGCAGATACCCCCGGGATACCATGTTCCCGGACAGCTCCTTTATCCGATCAAAAGCCTGCAAAAACCCTTTGTCTTTTACCGGCGCTCCATCTATGAGAAACCGTTCCTTTGTACTGATGAGATGGGGGGATATGAAAGTCCCCGCCTTGTAACCTGCCTTATTCAGTATGGAAGTCATGTAAGCACAGACAGACCCCTTCCCGTTGGTCCCCGCCACATGAATGATCTTTAAGGATTCGTCAGGACTGCCAAGCTCTGTTAAGAAATCTCTGATGGACTCAAGGCTGTTCTTTCTTGAAGCCCACATAGGGATCTGGTTTAAATAGTCTTCGGCCTCTGCCACGGTCTTGATCTCTGCCATGATTATCACACTCCCATCTTACTTATTATAATATATGTAAACCAATATGCAACTATTTTTTTTCGAGGAAACATGACAATTATAGAGAAAAAGAGGCCGGAACCTGGAAGCGGGCGCATATCGCGCCCGCTAAATCTTACTGCCCAAGCTGTCTCAGCCTCTCCTTCACCTGCTCCATCATCTGGCTGTATTTTGCCTGTTTTTCTTTTTCCTGATCGATCTTGGCCTGAGGCGCACGGCTTACGAATTTGTCGTTGCTCAGCATGCCGTTTACACGGGCCAGCTCCCCCTTGAGCCGCTCCTCCTCCTTCTTAAGGCGCTGGATCTCCTTCTCCATGTCCACCAGCTCTGCAAAAGGCATATAGATGTTGGCCTGGTGAATCACGGCGGATACGGCATCCTCCTCAATTCCCGTCTTATCCTTCTGAAGCACCACGTCGCTGGCATAGCCTAAGGTGGCAAAAAAGATTCTGCTGTGTCCGAAGATATCAAGAATCTCCTGGTTCTCGGAAACCACATAGACCTTGGCCTTCTTACCGGGCGGCACGTTCATGGATGTGCGCACATTGCGGATGGCCCTCACTGCTTCCTTGATCACCTCAACCGCATGTTCCTCCACAGGGAAATTCCACTGGCTCTTATACTCCGGCCAGGAGGAGATCATAATAGACTCTTCCTCCTCCTGAAGATTGCTAAAGATCTCCTCCGTCACAAAGGGAATGTAGGGATGGAGAAGCTTTAAGGACTGAATCAGCACGGTCTTTAAGGTCCAGATGGCAGCCGCCTTGGTGGCGTCCTTTTCGGCCCACAGCCTGGGCTTTACCATCTCGATATACCAATCGCAGAACTCCTCCCACACAAAATCATAGACCTTCTGAAGGGCGATTCCCAGCTCGTACCGGTCCAGATTGTCTGTCACCTCTCTTGCCAGGTCGTTGGCTTTGGAGAGAATCCAGCGATCCGCCATGGTAAGATCCTTAGGCTCTGCCTTTGCATCCGGCGCCTTCTCCACATTCATCATAATAAATCTGGATGCATTCCAGATCTTGTTGGCAAAATTCCGGCTGTTCTCCACACGCTCCCAATAGAACCGCATATCGTTGCCCGGGGCATTGCCGGTGATTAAGGTCATGCGCAGGGCATCTGCACCGTATTTGTGGATGACCTCCAGAGGATCAATGCCGTTTCCAAGGGATTTGCTCATCTTCCTTCCCTGGGAGTCTCTCACCAGCCCATGTATCAGCACGGTGTGGAAGGGGGATTGGCCAGTATGCTCAAGGCCGGAGAATACCATGCGGATTACCCAGAAAAAGATAATGTCATACCCGGTCACCAGCACGTCTGTGGGATAAAAATAGTCCAGATCCTCCGTCTTCTTAGGCCAGCCCAAGGTGGAGAAGGGCCACAGTGCAGAGCTGAACCAGGTGTCCAGGGTATCCTCGTCCTGAGTCAAATGGGTACAGCCGCACTTGGGGCAGGCCTCAGGTTTCTCGGCAGCCACCACAATCTCGCCGCAGTCCCGGCAGTAATAGGCTGGAATCCTGTGTCCCCACCACAGCTGTCTGGAGATACACCAGTCACGGATCCCCTCCAGCCAGTGAAGATAGGTTTTCCCGAAGCTCTCCGGTACGAATTTCAGCTGTCCCGTCTTTAAGGCCTCTATAGCAGGCTTTGCCAGCTGATCCATCTTCACAAACCACTGGGGTTTCACCATGGGCTCCACCGTAGTCTTGCACCGGTCATGGATTCCCACGGCATGGGCATGGGGAACCACCTTTACCAAAAGGCCCAGCTCCTTCAGATCCTCCACCATGGCCTTTCTGGCCTGGTACCGGTCCATACCGTCATATTTGCTTCCGGGAAGACGGATGGTAGCATCGTCGTTCATAATGTTTAATTCCGGAAGATTATGGCGTCTTCCCACCTCAAAGTCATTGGGGTCGTGAGCCGGGGTAATCTTTACACAGCCTGTTCCGAATTCTTTATCCACATAGGAGTCGGCGATTACGGGAATCTTTCGGTCCGTGAGGGGCAGGACTAACATTTTTCCCACCAGGCCTTTGTATCTGTCGTCCTCCGGGTTCACTGCAACCGCCGTATCTCCCAACAGGGTTTCCGGCCTGGTAGTGGCGATCTCCACAAAGCTTCCCTCTTCCCCGTCTATGGGGTAATTAATATGCCAAAAGAATCCATCCTGATCCTCGTGAAGCACCTCCGCATCGGATATGGAGGTCCTGCACACCGGGCACCAGTTGATGATGCGGGAGCCCTTGTAAATATAGCCCTTTTTATGAAGACGGATAAATACCTCTGAAACCGCTTCAGAGCAGCCTTCATCCATAGTAAAGCGCTCCCTCTCCCAGTCCGCGCTGGAACCTAACTTGTGAAGCTGATTGATGATCTTGTCGCCGTACTCCTTCCGCCAGTCCCAGCATTTTTCCAGGAATCCGTCCCGTCCCAGCTCCGCCTTCTCAATCCCCTGTTTTTTCAGGCTTTCGATGACCTTTACCTCTGTGGCAATGGCTGCGTGGTCCGTTCCCGGCTGCCACAAAGCCTCATAACCCTGCATCCTCTTATAGCGGGTCAGAATATCCTGCATGGTATTGTCCAAAGCATGTCCCATATGAAGCTGCCCCGTAATATTGGGCGGCGGCATCACGATGGTAAAAGGCTTCTTGTCCTTATTGGGTTCTGCGTGAAAATATCCCTTTGCAAGCCATCTCTCATAAATCTTATCCTCAATGGCAGAGGGATCATATGTTTTTTCCAGTTCTTTCATGGGATTCTCTCCTTCCATCCTTTTCTACATCTTAGGTGACTGCGAAACTCGAAACTTGGCTGGATATTCTGACCGGATCTTGCAGGAAAAGACATTTGCACCATGGAAATGAGACCATAGAACACAGGAGGGTCTAACCCCGACTGGGTTCTGCTTTCCTGGGCTCATTGGAATGCCCGGTGCAGCAGGCTTTGGATACAAGATCTGATCAGAATATTCTCCTGGCTTTGGCTTTCGCAATCACCTATTTTCTACATCTGGTGGCGGACCACCTGGTACTCATCGTCCAAACGGTAATACGGACAATGGAAGCTCTCACTGCTTAAAAATCGAACCATATCATCCTCATCCAGATGGGCCTCACACACATAATACTGGCACTCCTCGTCAAACACATAGTTGACGCAGCTGTCACAGCTTCCGGCACTCCTTTTTCCCCTTTGTCCCACGGCCTCACCTGCCTTTCTTCTCCACAAAAATAGGGGCATTCTTCTGGGGCGGGCGCCTTGGCGGCATCATTTTCCTCCGTCCCGGTGCGAAAAAAAGCCCTCTGCATGATCTCTCATGCAAAGGGCGAAATTCTCCGCGGTACCACCTTTGTTACAGGGCCCTCAGGCTCCTGTCGCTTTCGGGTCCTTTAACGCTGACCAGACGAAGACGGTTACTCCTGGGTTCACCGTCCCGGCTCAAAAGCTACCTTCTGCTCTCACCTTCTGAAACCGCCTTTCAGCCGGCGGACGGTTCTCTCTGACAGGGTGACGATCATACTCCTCTTTTTCACAGCCGTTCTTATATCCTGTAATATATCCAATTTAAAGGGATTTGTCAAATCCTTTTTTTACTTTTTTAAGCACAATGAGATAGCACACCAGATGGGCGGCAAATGTGATCCCCCAGGATACGGGGTAGGATATGTACAGTGTGGATAAGGTGCGGTTCATGGCAAAAATCGTGTAAATCCATATAACCCTGAAGGCGCAGGCCCCTGTCAATGACACAAACATAGGCATTATAGAGTATCCCATCCCCCGCATGCCTCCCACCATACAGTCCATAAGACCGCAGATAAAATATGTAGACGCAATGATCCTCATTCTGTTTAGGCCGAACTGAATCACCTGGATATCCGAGGAATAGATTCCCAAAAGCTGCCTTCCCAAAAGCAGGGCTCCGTTTCCCATAATCAATCCGACAAGGGAGGTAAGGATCAGACAGTATATCAGAATCTTCTTCATTCTCATATATTTTTTTGCGCCGAAATTCTGGCTGGTAAAGCTGAGGGCCGTCTGGTACACTGCATTCATGGCCGTGTACACAAAGCCTTCTATGTTCTGGGCGGCAGTATTGCCTGCCATGGCCACGGAACCGAAAGAGTTTACGGAGGACTGAATCAGCACATTGGAGATAGAAAAAATAGCCCCCTGAAGCCCTGCCGGAAGTCCGATTCTCACAATGGAGAACATTTTATGCTTCACAATCCTCAGCTTTCTCAGATCCAGCCGGTAGCCGGCGTCGCTTTTCATAAGGCATCTCACAATAAGAAATGCAGACACGCACTGAGAAGCCACCGTTGCCAGTGCAACTCCCGCCACGCCCATGGAGAGGACGATGACAAAGAACAGGTTGAGAACGACATTGATAATCCCGGCCAGAAGAAGAAAATACAAGGGTCTCTTTGTATCCCCCACTGCCCGAAGAACCGCGCTGCCGAAGTTATAGATTAAGTTGACCGGCATCCCTGCAAAAAATATCTTCATGTACAGAGCAGCCAGGGGAAGCACATCGTCGGGAGTTCCCATGAGTCCCAAAAGAGGGTCTGCTAAAAGCACTCCCACGGCAATGAGAATCACCCCTCCTGCCGCCGCCATAACCATAGCTGTATGAACGGTCTCCTCCAAGTCCCGCTGCTGATGGGCCCCGAAATATCTGGCCACCAGTACATTGGCCCCTACGGAGAGGCCGATAAACACATTGATCAGCAGATTGATCAGAGACGAGGTGGAGCCCACTGCAGCTAAAGATTCGCTTCCTGCAAACCGTCCCACCACAATAATATCCGCCGCATTAAACAAAAGCTGGAGAATTCCCGACAGAATAAGGGGAATGGCAAAAACCACAATCTTTATAAAAATAGGGCCGCTGCACATGTCCATCTCATAAGATTCGGCCCTCTTTTGTAATTTCATAAGCTTCTCTCCCTCTAAAATACAACGTTTAGGACTTAATATATCATGTTGCGAAAGCAATTTCAAGAAGAATTTACGCCATATTCCGATACTCCTGTTTCCACTCCTCCACCAGAGCCGCCGACTCCTTCGCCCGCTTTTGGGAATCTTTTTCAAACAGCTCCTGGAGTTTTTTAAGCTCCGGGGACTCTACCGCCTTATCCTGTGCTTTTTTAAAGGACTCCTCCCACTGTTCCTGCTGCTTTTCCGTGACCAGAGAGCGGAATCGTTCCTTTAATTCCAGGGCAGGGCTTAAGCAGGTGAGATAATACATTTTCTCAAGAATCAGAGGATCCTTCTTTTTTCCGTAGGCTTTGTCAAAGGCATCCATGGCTTTCTGAAACTGAAAGATTCTGGCATAACATGCCCCCAGGTTGTTCCACACCCTTCCCTCCAGCTGAGAGTCGGACTGTTTGGCCGCTGCCTCCAGAATCTCCTCATACCCGGCAATGGCTTTTCCATACTGTTTAAACTCCGCCAGATAGTCCGCCTTTTTCTTGGCATACTCCAGAGGAGAAAGCTTTCTTAAGGAGGTCATGGTCTGACGCAGCTTATTTAGCTCCGCCGTGGTATAGTAATCGCACTCCTGCATAAACATAAGAAGAATCTCGTCAGGCTTATCTCCCGTCTTTATGCGCTGCTCCATCCTGGCCGCCACAAACCCCATGCCTAACTCCTCCCTGACGAATTCCACCAGGTTCCCATCCACAAACCCATCCATAAACAACAGCGGATGATGATAGATGGCATAGCAAAGTTCCTGGGAAGAATGGATATTGATTCCCAGCCCATCTACGTACCATGGGTTGGCCACATGTTCTTTTCTGCAAATGATGACACTCATAACATAACCTCTTGTCTGATCACTGCCCCCGTAGGAGGAAAAAATTCTCCGAATCCCTGATCCGTCACAGTCACCGACATGGTACGTTCATCCAAAAATTCGGTCTGTACCAGGACTCTCAAAGTCTTATCCTCCCTTTTAGGAAACCCTTCCAGCACCATCTTCAATAATTTATTTTTCTTGGAATCTAAAGGCATCACCATGAACTCCAGATAATCCTGATTGTCCAGGATCACCTCTGTCTCTGTGGCCGCCTCATACCAGACCTGTCCGGCCTTTGCAAGGGAGAGAAGGCCCTCCTGGCTTTTGGACATGACCTTCATGGCCACACTGCAGTCCAGCCTTCCCTCGCAGATATATACAAATGGGTATGCACTTTTTTCCCGCAAAAGGTCCTCGGCCTGATACATGGCCCCCTTTGCAAAAAGCACATCCTCCATATATACCTTGCGCCTGGTACATAAAAATTTCATAAAATTCACTGCCCAGTCCCTGTTTAGGAATCCCTCCCCTGTAAGAAACACGGAAGAGAACAATTTCTTCTGCAGAAGCCGGCTGCCGCAGGAACACAGAATCTTGTCCGCCATCTTTGCACCGGGCGGAGAATTCAGAATATCCAGATCAAAACTTTCCTCCAATCTCTCCCGCTCTGCCACAACCGTGCTCTGGCGCATTCCTCTCTGCACCTTCATCTCATAATAACACAGCCCATCCTCTGATAAGTCGAACATGCCCACCTGATTGTTCCAGACTTCCCGCTTCTGACTGAGCACATAGTACATAAAGCCTTCTGTATGGCTGATGATATGGATTCCTCCCGGCTTGATGCCCAGGTAGTCCCCGCAGGTTCTTAAAACTTCCAGAAGCCTTGTATCCACCCTGGGCACCGTGATCACCAGCTTCTGAACCTGATCTGTCCTGTATTCCTCTTTTGCCAAAGCCAGTACCTGAACAAGGAACTGCACCATAAGCTGCATTCCCCCGTATTTAATACCACTGATTGTAGATGTGCCGTCTTTACACACCAGCTTTACCAGTTTGTCCACAATGACCCCATCGCCTTTCAACGCACTGGCATAAGCCGGTTCTCCAACCATCCACAGGTCCTGGTCTTTTTTCCGGCAGATCACTGTAGGTAATGTCCAGGTTTTCTCCCCCTGACTGCAGATCAACTGTGTGTAAGCATCACACAAATCCAATCCTAGTACCAATCCTTCCATTCATGCTCCTTTTTTTCCAATCATCTACTGCAGCCCGAACAAGGCTTCGACTGCGGCAGTTTTTTTCACGTACTCTTCCATGGCCTGCCTCAAGCCTTCCTCTTCTTTCAGGCTCAGACACAGAGACATCTGGTTCAGCAGGCTGAATCTGCTGTTCTTGTCCTTTGAATCCTGAAGATCACAGCCAATGCTCCCTTCCTTCACAAGAACCCTGTCGCTTCCCCGCTGCTCATAGATCTCATATTCCATGATCTCTCCCTCGAAGAGGACCTTCTGCTTCACAAAAATCCCCTGATATACCCGTTTCATGTCATCTCTGTGAAACCTCTCTTCCCCCGGAAGAATGCGGATCTGCAGCTCTACCTTGGAGCCCTTGTTTCCTACATACTGAACTATGGCTTTGTCAAGAATTTCCTGAGGAATCCGTATCTGCCCTGCCAGATCCTTAAAGTAGGGAAATACCATTCCTTTTTCCAGCAGATAGTCCACAATCGTCTGACACATCTGCTTCTGCTGCTGGTTCAGAGCCGGCTGCTCACTATAATACCGGCTTAATGCCAGCAAATAGATATCGGAGATCCGGCCCTTTTCTATGGCATTGTGAATCAATCCCTCCAGATAGGCGAAGACCCGGTCGGCCGCCGGCATATCATGAAGAAAATACTCCGCGCTTTTTATGGTAAAATATGCTTTTACAATGCTTTCTCCCGTAGTCTTCCTGGTGACATAGAGGGCAAAGACCTTGTCGATCCGCGACACCTCCCCGGCAAACATCATCTGTGCCAAAAGACGCTCTTCCAGATCATAGGTTTCCACCTGGTCCTTCACGCTTTTTAACAGTACCCCGTACATCTGCCCACAGGTACCGTTAAAATGTTCGCTCAGATAATCCATAATCACACTGTCCGCCTTCCCTGCCTGATATACCTGAAAAGCCATAACCAACAGAAGATCGTTTTGGTCAAACATCTGCTCCAGAATCATATGGCTGCACAGCTTGCCCAGGCTCTCATCCTCCAGACGGCATCCGAACCGGCTTATCATATCATAGGCTTCCTTGATGTAATCATAGGTAACCAGAGCCTGGCACAGGCGTTCCCTCTGCCTATTGGAAAGCGCCTCCGTATCTGTGGCCAGAAGAGGAAGAATCTTTGCCTCGCCCCCTTTACGGCCCTGGTAATAACCGATCAGGCGGTCTGTAAGAAGCCTCCGATACATAGGATGGAGAGAAAGCTGGCTTAATGCCTGCTCCATAACCGTTCTCTCCTTCTCCCCCATCTCGTCTGCGCAAACCGCATCTTTGCAGGCGGCAAGAAGCAGCATGGGATGATCCGGCTGAAGCTCAAAACACTTTTTTTCCAGCTCCGGCTGGTCAAGAACCCTGGTCTTGATGTGTCCCATCTGGGTGTAGCGGTTGCCGTAGGCATCCTGAAAGAGAAGGGTAACCTCCCCGGAAAAAATAGGCACATAGGCAATGCCGTTCTCCAGAGGGTAAACCGCCTCATCCGTCAGTTCTTCGTAGCAGACCACCACATATTTCATCTGAGGATTCTTGCAGCTGACCCGGTAAGACCGAAGAATCGATGGCAGTACCTTTGCGATAGCGGAATCCACCATATCCGGGTAGATCATTTCCTGATAGATCACCGCCAGACGCCTGTTGATCCGGGACTTTAAGATCTGTTCCACGGCAAACTGGCTGATGTTCCTCTCATACTCCTGATAGAGAGAGGACTCCCCGCTTACATAGCTGATAATATTCTCATAAAGTACTTCCCTGCTTTTTTGCTCCAGATCATTCTGGTAAGAAAAGTACATAAGCACCTGTTTAGGAATGGCCTGATGGTAATCTCCGGGCAGAGAGTAAAGAAAATACTCGTAGAGGCGGGTCAGGCTCAGCTGTCCGGACACCGCCCTCTCATACCAGACAAAATCGGATTCCTTCCGGCATTCCCCCCGGATCATCAGGCTGCACACAGCCTCCAAGATTTCGCTGCAGGGATAAGTCTCGTACAGTGCTTTTAACATCCGGCAGGCAAGGGGCTGATAGTGCTTGTTGACGCCGGACAGCTTAGCCGCCTTCACGGCAAGCTCCTTTCCCACCAGCTTCTTTTTGGCTCCATAGTTTAACGCCTGAAGCTCCATGGCTCCGATTCCATACAAAAGCTGGGGCATCTGATTCCACAGCTCCAGAGCCTGCTGATAGAGAAAGGGGCTTCTGCAGCCCTCTCCGAACAGGACTTTCATCTGGCTTAAAACTTCCCCCGGATTCTCAAAACACCAGTTTTCATCGCACATGGTATAGAGATAAAAAAGAGGGTAGTCCGCCTTCCCCTCCTCCACATACTTGGTGAGAAGACGTCTTAGGGAATCTCTTCTCTCCTGGTCCGGCTGTGCCATCACCGCCGCATACTCGTAAAGACAGTACCACAGAGGGTTGTCCATCCGCTGCTCATACACGGTTTCCCTGCATTCCTCAAGATAAGAGAGAGCCTCTTCTTTTTTTCCGAGGACTGCCCCAAGCTCTGCCTGCAGAAGGGAAAGCTGAGTGGATTTGCCGCCGCTCATTCTCAACTGCTCCAGCTCCTCCGTCATCAGATTCCCCAAAAGCTCCCCTAATTCCTTCTGTGCCTCATATTCCAAACGCAGAGACAGATACCGGACATACCGGTTTCTTTGTCCCCCTTGCTTCACCGGCGCACCGTGGGCCTCCACCGTCACCTTTATGGTCTCATACATGGTCTCCACGGTAATACTCCCATAATTTTTGCCGCCGTGAAGAAGAGCCGGATTGATCTCATAGGGAAACTTACAGATGCCTCCCTCAAAGTCCTGGTCCGTTATGGTCTTTTTCAGACTCTGGATAAATCCCCCCTCCACCTTGATGCTAATTGGAAGATATCCCCATTCTTCCTTCTTAATCTCTATAACATCTAAGATCGTGGCATCGGAAGCATAATACTCTCTCACCTTAGGCTCCACGGAAAGCTTTACCGGCTTTTTGATGCCCAAAGCAATAAAAAACTGCTCCAGCTGGCCGAACCGGTTCCCCTGCCCTCTAAGGCCATCATACACGGCTCTGATCCCCATGCCTTTCTCCAAATCCTGCATAAAGGGGGCCTCTGTAAAATCCCGAAATTCAAAGAGCCTCAAAGCCAGGTCATAATCCCGTCTGGCCAGGGCTGCAAAGTCGCCGGGAGTTTTTAACTGGGAAAGAATCTTCCCGGAATTGCCTGCCTCCACCTTAAAGGAATAAGGAACCTCCTTTTCCCCGCCGTTGGTTACCAGATAAAAAGCCCCCTCGATCACGTCTCCATATTCCAGATATCTGCTGTTCACTTCATAACCGATATGGCTGCGCATCCCCCCAAACGAGGAATTCAGTACCTTTACTCTGGGATCAGAAGAATACACCAGGCCCTTGCCGTGAATGCCGTTGTCACTGGCCACGAACAATTCCCGTTTCACTCTCTCCCCTGCCCTTATGTCTTCTTCTATCACGGAAGGCTGAACGGTCAAAACCGGCGCTTCCGTTTCTATGATGCCTTTTGCCAGGCGGTTAATCCGCTCTCTCATGTTTCTTCACCTATCTCATTGGTTCGTAGTCATTCTATTGCTCTCATTCAAAGCCCATTTTAGCACATATTTCCCTCTTTTACTACACGAAAGTTCATTCCTTCAAAAATTGTTGCCGTTTAGACTTGCATTTTTCTGACAACGTGATAGAATAGTCCTATGGGGCATTAGCGCAGTTGGGAGCGCGCAACATTCGCATTGTTGAGGCCGTGGGTTCGACTCCCATATGCTCCACTGCTTGGAGAAGGAATTATCTTTGGACAGGCAGCCGTTATACCACTATGGAAGCATAGCTCAGCCGGGATGAGCGTTCGCCTCACACGCGAGAGGTCATGGGTTCGAGCCCCATTGCTTCCATTTTTTTTATGGCCGTCTTTCACAGGCCGGCTTGTGCAGCACGAAAAGCTGCATAAACGTTTTCCATCAACCTGCAAGGGGCAAGGAGTGTGTATCATGTTGTCTGACCCCATGACACTGTACAAGCTGATGAATCTCTATATGCTGAAACAGGTAAATTTTCCGCTGACCAATTCCCAGTTGACGGATTTTTTTCTTGCGCATGAATATGCCACATATTTCACCCTGCAGCAGGCGTTAAACGAACTTGCCGAGGCCGGTCTCATTACTGCAAAGTCCAGTCATACCACCACCCGCTATGAGATTTCCCGGGAGGGGGAAGATACGCTGGACTTTTTTGGGAAGAATATTCCTCCTGCCATTGTATCAGACATGGATCAGTATTTGAAAGAACACCGGTTCCGCATGCGCAACGAAGCCGGATTCGCAGCCGATTATTACAAGTCCACCAACCATGACTATATCGTCCACTGTGAGATACGGGAAGGAAAGACCTCCCTTTTGGATCTGAGCTTGTCTGTCCCCGACCAGGACCAGGCGGAAGCCATGTGCAGCCGATGGAAGGCAAAAAGCCAGGAGATCTACTCCGGCATCATGAAATCCTTGATGAGTGATTCTTAAAAAGAAGGGAACCATTATGAAATTTCAGGCTTTTTTAGATAGCAGAAAATATGCTTACATGAAAAAAAAGAAACAGTTAAAAAGAAAGGCTTTTCTCTTAAAGGCCCGGCTTTTCCTTACCTTTGTGCTGCCTGTTGTCATTGTCCTGCTGGCTGTAAAGACAATTCAGACCTTTATCCGCATAAAGTTAAGGAATACTGCCTCCTCTGTTCTTGACAGGGACAGCCACAAACAGGAGAAGCCGGTGATAAAGTCTGTATCCCAGACCTTCTCCAAACCGGATTTCATTACTCCTGTACCGGCAGAGAAAGGGAAAGCGTAGCTGCTCTCCTTTTCTCTATCTTAACTTCCGCGGATTCCCTTCCCTGTCAAAATAAAAGGTACTGCCTTCAATCTGAAGCGTAGAGTTTTTTGTCATCTTGTAATTCTGGAAATAATATGTTTTTCCGTTAATGCTTCTCCAACCTGTTCCCGAAAAGACCGTCCCATAATCCACAAAGACAAATTCCAGACATACGTTGCCTTCGATTCCCCCTACATTCCCGCTGTCCGTACACCGCCATAATGTCCGGTTCTCAAACTGATTGGCCAGACCATACCGGCTGTACCACACGTCATAGGAAAGAGTTTTCATATCCAGATGCTGAGTCAGCCAGTCATTGCTTCCGAAGATCACTGCCCTGTAGCCCGCATCCTCTATGACTTTACAGAAGGCCTTCACCTGCTCTGTAATCTGGGATTTTGTCAGCCCTCTCTCCAGCAGCTCTTCGGATTCCACATCATAGGCTATGGGATAGGACACTCTGTAATCCTTCACGGTGTCAAGCACATACCTTGCTTCTGCCTCGGCGCCTTCCACATCTATGGCTTCTCCATAAAAACATACGCCAGTCTCTATGCCTACACTCTCTGCGCCGGCCATGTTATTTTTAAAGTAAGGATCCGGATCGTCATAATAACCAAGACGCACCATGACAAAGGAAATGTGATCCTGGGCCACCCTCTTCCAGTTAATCTCCCCTGCCCGATTCTGATATTTGGTTACAGTGATCCCTTTTTTTACAGCACCTTTTATGGGAGTCCTGCCATCAGCGGATATCCAGTCCCCATCCACATTGGTCCATGGCTCAAATGCCAGGACTTCTCTGGGATACTGAATTATAAAAAGGACAGCCAGCACCAGAATGATGGCTTTATATCTTCTGTTCATCTTCATCAATCTTCTTTCCGAAACCTGTTAATCTCCTGCACTAAAAGTTTCATATTTTTTATAAGAGAATCAAATGCGCCGTACTCATAGAGCTTCACGGCTGTCAGGCCCACAGGAACCGCCAGGATCATACCGGAAAGCCCGCGGAATTTGAAACCCACATATAAAAAAAACAGCGTCAAGAGAGGCGGAAGCCCCATGGAATCCCCTACAATCTTTGGCTGAATAATCTGCCGCACTACCTGGGTCAGTACATATAAAAGAATCAATCCTGCGGCAAAGGCCCCTTCCCCGGACAAAAGTTTCACCGCGGCCCAGGGGAACAGCGCGGTTCCCGTTCCAAACAGAGGCAGAAAATCAAGAATTGCGATAAGTACAGCCAGCAGAAAACCATACTTTACCCCCAGAATCATAAATCCCACTGCAAGAATCGCCGCCACCACAAACATGATCCGAAATTGAGCCAGAAAATATCCGCCAATAAGGTTCTTCACATCCTTGCGGAACAAAAGCAGATAGGAGTCTACACCCTTCGGCATCACCCGCCTTATGCCTCTCCTAATCTGATCCTGCTCCACAATAAAAAAATAGGAAGACAAAATCACTACAATCGAATAGACCAAAGCTGCAGGAATCCCCCTTGCCACATTGCCTGCAGCGGTCACAGTAGGAAATGCGATTCTCTGCATAAGGCTGCTGGCCAAATCCCCCAGATTCTCATTCATCCGGTTAAAGCTATCCTGAAACCCCTGGGGCATCCTTACCATCATACGGTTTAAAGAGTCCAGAGCCTCCATAAGCTCCAGCTTTACGGTCTCGTAGATCTCCGGCAGTTCTCCCGTAAGGGCCCTCACCTCCATGGCAATCCTGCCACTCAGGAAGTAAAGACCTCCGATAACGCCGGCCAGGACCACCACCACAATAAGCACAGAGCTGTGTCTGCGCACCAGCTTTAAGCGCCGCTCCAAAAGTTTCACCAAGGGATTTGCCACCATGGCAATGAGCCAGCCGATGACAAAGGGCATAAAAAAGCGCAAAAGCCGTAGTCCGACGGTACATACCAACAAAATCTCTGCAGTAGGAATCAGAATATTCAGTACGATCTTAAGTATCCGTCTCCGGTCTTCCATTTGATCACCAATCCTGTCAATAAGATTCCAAAAAATGATACATGGCTTCCATATCTTCTTCTGTCCCTATGGTCACCCTCAGATAATCCTTAAGCCGCGGAGCCCCAAAATACCGCACATAGATCTGCTCTCTGCGCAAGGCTTCAAAAAGTTCTTTGGCCGGTATATGCTCATGGGTAACAAACAAAAAATTGGTATAGGAGTCCGTACAGGAAAATCCCAGCTCCCCAAACCGCCTCTTTGCCCTCTCCCTGGTATTTACAATGGCCTCCACTCTGCTTTTAAAATATTCCTTGTCCTTCAAAGCCTCTGTGCCCAGAATGATGGAAGGCTGATTCATAGTGTAGGAATTGTAGGAATACTTTACATGGTTGAGGGCTGTAATCAGCTTCGGGGAACCCATGGCATAACCGATACGCATACCCGCCATGGAGCGGGACTTGCTGAAGGTCTGTACCACAAGAAGATTCTCATAACGGCCTATTAAGCTCCTGGCCGACTCTCCGCCAAAGTCAATGTATGCCTCATCCACAATGACCACCACATCTTCATTGGCCCTTACCAGCTCCTCCACCTGTTCTAGTGGAAGACAGAGCCCTGTGGGGGCGTTGGGATTGGCAATGACAATACCGCCATTCTCCCTTTTATAATCCTGAATCCTGATTCCAAACTCCTCGTCAAGCACAGGAGTCTCATAGGGAATCCCAAAAAGCCCGGCCCACACCGGATAAAAAGAGTAGGTAACATCAGGGAAAAGAATGGGTTTTCCGGAATTGAAAAAGGTAAGAAAGGCCATGCCCAGCACGTCATCAGACCCTACCCCCACAAAAATCTGATCCTTCCCCAGTCCGTAATAATCCGCCAGGGCATCCACCAGAAGATTTGCCGAAGGATCCGGATATTTGCGGAACTCCTCCCAGTTCATCTCTTTCAGAGCCTTTAACACACCGGGAGCCGGCGGATAAGGGTTCTCGTTGGTATTTAATTTGATAATCTTTTCACCATGGGGCTGTTCTCCCGGAACATAAGGCTCCACGTTTCGGATATAGTTTTCCCACAATCGCATGGCACATTCCTTCCTTTCCTTCCATATACGCCAAAATTCCTACCTTCGCCTGATGCCGCAGTATAAAGCCATAAGCAAGGTAACTGCCAGATAGAACCAGGTGGTAGGATTACTGAACCAGGTTGTAAAAAATGACATCATCATATACATTGCAAACTGACCATATACCAGATATCCCATGGGATTCTTCATATGATTCAGTTTTCCCACCAGTATACAGGCAACAGCCCCCAGTATACAGGCCAAAAGCACTACCCCGATCATGCCGAAATCATAGTACGCATCATAGAACAGAGTAACTGTGGTCAGCTCGGTCTTAGTCACATACAGAGGAAAGCTGATCAAGTAAGGGAATACAAACTTCAGCCCCGTCAGCGCCCACAAGGGAAAGAGCATACGGATGCCAAAGGTATGCCTTGGCAGCGCCTCCACCAGGCAGTCAAAGTTCTCATAATTATTGGCAATATAAATATAGGGCTGTGAAATAAAGATGGGCATCTGGCTGTTTTTCATCTCGAAAATACTGTTGAGATAGGCCACGTCATGACTTCGCGCAACTGTCAGGATAATATAAAAGGGAAGCAGGACCACCAGAACCCCGGGAAGAATCAAGGGGCTCATTCTCTTCTGGTAAGCCCCCCAGGTAAAACATGCCACAACCACAGAAAAAACCAGCTGAAATCTGGAGACGCAGAGCAGAGGAATAACCAGGGAGATCACTGTCATTACAACTGCCGCCATGTTGCGGTAGGATCTCCGGCTGCCTCCCTCCAAAAAAAAGAGCACAGCCAAAGACGGTACCAACACACAGGACACCGTAAAATAATGAACACCCGTAATATGAAATTCCGAATATGCATGGGGTACTCCCCTGACGAACAGGGGAACATATCCCAGGGTGACTGCCTCATAAAGAAATGCAGCCACAGAGAGAACGGTCAAGACCTCCATGCATCGAAAAACAGGGCGTACAAAAGATTTGCGTCTCCGCCTCACTCTGCCGTAGCTCTCATTCTCCCCAAACAGCCGGTGAACCGCCTCATAAGACAGCCAGAACCCTGCCAAAGCCAGGTAAAAGCATACCCAGGTCATAAGGTTCCAGTCACTTTGGAGATTGCTTAACTTCAGACAGGCCAAGGCCTGACCTCCTACCCAGAAGGCACAGAACAATCCCCGAAGGTGAACCAGGTTGCCTGACCTATGATAATCGTAATAATACAGATAACCGGCTGCCATAAGGAGCGCCCCGCCGGATGCATAATACCATCCGAAGCGGGCAAGTCCATAGCTGGCAGCGTAACAGATACTATAAACTAACATACGCCCTTATATCCTTTGTGGTTTATTGGTTGACAAACTCCTTCATGTAGGCTTCTACTTCCTTTGCAGTAGTAAAGCTCATGGCCTTCTCTGCCACTGCCTGAAGGTCTTCTGTACTGTAGCCTGTAATCATCTTTCTGGATTTAAGAATTGCAGAAGCACTCATACTGAATTCGTTTAATCCGAAAGCCAGCAGAAGAGGAATCATCATGGGATCGCTGGCTGCCTCGCCGCACATTCCCACCATAATACCTGCTTCTCTTGCGCAGGTAATAATATTGCGGATGCTGCGCAGCACTGCCGGGTTAAAGGTGGAATACAGGTAGGAAATCTTTTCATTGCCCCGGTCAACGGACATGGTGTACTGGGTCAGGTCATTGGTGCCGATACTGAAGAAATCCACTTCCTTGGCAAATACGTCTGCCATAAGGGAGGCTGCTGCAGTTTCCACCATAATGCCTACCTGAATATCCTTATTATAAGCAATTCCTTCTTTGTCCAGTTCCTTCTTCACATCCTCGATCAACGCCTTGGCCTCACGGATCTCGTCAAGGCAGGTGATCATGGGAACCATAATCTTAATG
This sequence comes from Hungatella sp., assembly GCA_022796015.1. Lineage (GTDB taxonomy): Bacteria > Bacillota > Clostridia > Lachnospirales > Lachnospiraceae > UBA3402. The sequence goes on from JAAWHU010000008.1 coordinate 24,720, forward strand.
CCGCCGAATGCACTGGCGCGGAGGAGGGCGCGGATCTGAGGACGATAGATATCTTCCTTCCGGTCGAGACACAGACGGATGGCACGATAGCCCAGGAACGGATTCTCGTCTTTTGCCAGGCCCATGTAGGGAATCTCCTTGTCTCCTCCGATATCCAGAGTACGGATAATCACCGGCTTTCCGGAAAGGCCCACTGCCACTTTCTTATAAGCTTCAAACTGCTCCTCCTCCGTAGGCATGGAGGTGCGGTCCATAAACAGGAATTCTGTGCGGAACAGGCCCACGCCCTCGCCGTCATACTGAAGAACCTTTGCAAGGTCATCGGGATTGCCGATGTTGGCAACCAGTTCGATATGCACTCCGTCTTTGGTCACGGTAGGCATGCCAATGAACCGCTCCAAATCTTTCTTTTCCTGTAAAAATACGTCTCTCTTAGCTGTATACTCTGCCATCTGTACATCTGTGGGATTCACAATCACAACCCCTTCACTGCCATCTAAAACAACAGAGTCTCCATCCTGAATCTTATCCATAACACCGTTTACAGCAACCACTGCCGGAATCTCTAAGGCTCTCGCCAGAATGGCGCTGTGGGAGGTCTTCCCGCCAAGCTCTGTCACAATACCCGTCACATGAGCCGGGTTGATTCCTGCCGTCATGGATGGAGTCAGATCCTTCGCCACAATAATACTGTTCTCCGGCAGGGATGCGATATCCACCGGTTTGACGCCCTGAAGAACCTGCTGCATCCTGGTCTTAATATCCCTCATATCCGTGGCTCTCTGCTGCATCAGTTCATCATCCATGGATGCAAACATATCTGCATAGGTGGTACATACAGTCTCAATGGCATACTCGCTGCAAACACTTTCCCCCGTGATTGCACTCTCGATCTCACCGGTCATCATGGGATCCAGAAGCAGCATCAGATGCCCCTGCATAATCTCCGCTTCTTTCTCTCCTACTTTTGTGGCCAGGTCTTCTGCCAGAGCCTTTGTCTGGGCAACGGTCTCCGACAGAGCATCCCGGAATCTCTCCACCTCTGTCTGGCCATTGGCAACCTTATCCGGGCGGATCACCATCTCCACTTCCTTGATAATGGCTGCTTTGCCGATACCGATGCCTGCTGATGCATTAGTTCCCTTATACATAATGCGTCCCCTCCTTAATTATGATTGGATTATTCTCCCAGGCCGTCCTCGACGACCTTGATCATGGAATCTAAAGCCTCCTGCTCATCTTCCCCTTCACAGATAAACTCGATCTCATCTCCGCTTTTTACACAGGCCCCCAAAACGCTTAGGACGCTCTTGGCATTGGCCGTGGTCGAGTCCGTCTGAAACTGGATCCTGGACTTGTAAAGAATCGCTTTATTGCAAAGAATCCCTGCCGGCCTCAGATGCAGCCCGGTCAGATTCCTGATCACTACTTTTGCTCTCACCATATAGTTACCTCTCCATCATTCTGAGTCTGCCGCGCTTGTCCCCTCACTGCCGCCTTCCTGGCTGCTCTCCGACTCAGATGCCTTCTCTGTAATATGAATCCGGACTAAATCAGAACCTCTCAGTTCAAATCCATCCGCCAGTTCCATCTCCACCTCCACGTCGCTGTCCCCCGGACTGAGCATGGACACATCCACCAGACCTGTAAGGCTTCCCACATCAAGGCGGTCCAGATCTTCCGGAAGTCCCCGAATCCATACGGCCACTTTGTCCCCCTCAAACCTGTATTCATAATCTTCAGAGCTTCCCAGGAGTACCAGATCCCGGGTATTTAACTGGATGCTTCTTTCCTCTAAGGGCTCCACCCGGAGAGTAATCATAGCCGTGGTTGCAGAGGCTGCCGCCATGCTTATATTATCAGGCAAAAGTTCATTTAAGTCAACCTCTACCGTCACGTCTGAAGTGGCCCCCTGGATGTTGAGAATCTCTCCCGGAACCGTCAGAGTGCTTAAGGATGCCAGAACCGATCTCATGCCTTCCACGGAAACCGTCCGCACATCGCTTTCCACACCGGTAAAGCGGTATCCGTCTGCCACCTCTCCCATGATCTGAAAATCAAGAGTCAGCTCTTTTACTTTCAGAATGCTGATCTGGTAATCTACCTCGCTGCGGTTTAAAGCCACATCATTTTTAAGGCTCTCCAGCTCATTGCCGTTGGCGTCATAGAGAATCACCCTGCTGCTTCCCGATGTATCCGCGTCGATTCCCGCCACATCAATCTCCACGCCTACCGAACTGATCTGTCCCACAGCAGATACGGGGCCTGTCACATGAACGGCCTCCGGCCTCACAAGCACATTGCCTACGGCATAGCCGCTCTCAGGCTTTCCGCTTACATGGGGGACCACTTCAAAACGTTTCTTCTGAAGCTCTTCCGTCTGTATTCTGACTACGCCGGGCTTTACGGTGACTGCACCCTCGATCAGGCTTCGCACATCCCGGTTGATCACCTCCACCGAAACGGGGATGGAACCTGTCACATCATAAAGGTTGGCCAGATCCGCATATGCATAAAAATCGCTGGCCGACACCTTGTAACGATCTCTCGTCCTCACCTCATAGGTGACGGTTACTGTCTTTTTCCCTACCATCTCATAAGTTAAATTGGCCTTGTTTAAAATATCTTCATTGACCATCTCCACAAGGACCTCCTCCGAGTCCACCACCAGGGGATTGACCACATTGACCACCATAAACCAGGCAACGATAGCAAGACAAAGGGACAGAAGCTTAAGTCCCAGATTATTTGTCAGTTTTTCTTTCATCTTTCAGCCTTCCCTTCCATATCCTGAACCGGTTGACGGATTCCGACTGTACAAAAATCGCTTCCAGTTCCCTTTTCAGGGATTCAGCGTCATTGACTTTTCTTAAATTGCCGTGTTCAGCCAGGGAGACACGGCCTGTCTCCTCTGAGACCACAATGGTAAGGCTGTCTGTCACCTCACTGATTCCCACGGCGGCTCTGTGTCTGGTTCCCAATGCCTTGTTGATGCTTCCGTCATCCGAAAGAGGCAGATAACAGGTGGCGGCCACCACACGATTGCCCCGGATTACTACGGCTCCATCGTGGAGAGGCGTGTTATGTTCAAAAATATTGATCAACAGCTGACTGGTGAGAATCCCATCCACATCAATTCCCGTCCGCTCAATATCCTTTAAAGAAGCGCTTCTCTCGATCACCATGAGAGCCCCCGTCTTAACCTTTGCCATCTCAAAAGAGGCCCGCACAAGTTCATGAACGGTCTTTTCCGTAAACTCGTTATTCGGTTTCCCATCGTCAAAAGGCAGAAGCATACTGGCCAGATTCTTGCTGCCCAGCTGTTCCAAAGCTCTTCTCAGCTCCGGCTGAAAGATGATCACCAGTGCCGTGGTGGCTACCAGCGCCGTCTTTTCAAGAATCCACATAATTGTATCCAGCTTTAATAAATATGTGAATATGGCAAATCCCAGAATAAGGACGATTCCTCTAAGCAGCATCCATGCCCTTGTATTCTTAATCCACAAAAGAATCTCGTAGATCAAAAATGCGATAATGATAATCTCTACAATATTCATGTATGTAATCTTTGGTAAAAAGGACATCCAGCTGTGCAGCATCGTCACAATATCCGCCATATTCTCACCTCCTATTGTTTACCTTTTTTTCTTGGCGCTGCTGATCTTCTGCACCTTTACATCCGGGGCAGAAACCGTAATCTTGGGGACTGCCTTCACATAATAATAGTAATCGTCATCCTGAAACTGCAGGTATTCCGTGCGGCTGTAATCCACGGCAAAAATCATAAAATTATAGACCGCCGCCAAAGCCATGGACACCAGACTTCCCACCAAAAGCTCTACAACCGGCACCGACACATCAAACATAAAGTCGCTGACAAAGATCACCACCAACTGCACCAGGGCCCCTGACACAATAGCAATATGCCACGCATAGTCCACGGACAGAAGATGAATCAGATAGACCACCAAAATCCCTGCGACACAGGCGGCAATCATCACCATCATCATCCGGTTAGACATCATGTTTTTAATGATCTGCACATATTTCTGAAGAATGTCAATGGAACCATCATTGGTAAGAACCCCTGCATTCTGCTTCACATACTGAATAATATAGAACAGAAATACGCCGCAGCTTACCGGAATAGCGCTTCCCAGCCCTCCCGACAACCCCACCAAAAGAGGGATGGCGTAGGGGATTCTAAGCTGGAAAAAAATAGGCGTCAGCAAAAGCAGATAACTGTCTCCCGGCTGAAATCCATAGTAAAGAATAGCCAGCATCACAAGCAATGCTGCCAGAATCAATGCCATCTCCAGAGAAACGCTGCTGATGTGAGCAAGAAGAATCAGCCCTGCCAGAAATGATATGACGCCGTATGGCATAAAAGAACATACCAGAGCCAAAACCATCAAAAGAGCGGGATTCTTCAATTTTTCCATATATCCTACATTGCTGTTAAGCAGATAAAAAGCGGATAAACTCAGAGCGAACTTTATAAGGGGAATCAGATATGCGTCATACTTTCCATAGAAGGACCTTAATTTTTCTCTGAATACCAACAGACCCATCATACTCTCTTACCTCCATGCCCCATCTTCCCTTGTATCTCATACCGTTTCTCCAGTCTTTTTAGCTTCGCCACATACACCTTCATACCTCTCTTGGCATACTCATACCGTCTCCAGTACACGATCATGGTAATCAAAAGATACGCTGCCAGACACATCCCATAGGCTGTCACGTAAGACCCTCCAAATTCTCGAAGCTCATTGAAATCAAGGTTTTCCAAAAGACTCTGAGCCCTGTAAAGCACCACCAAAGCCGTCCCCAAAGCCCAGCAAAACGTAAACCCCAAAAAGGATCTCAGCATATATCGTCCGATATAATCACTCCTAAAAAACCGATTCACCAGAAAAACTCTTTTTCCCTCTCTCTTCTCAAACATCCCGATACTGGTCATCAGCTTAATCTTCTCTTCATTCAGCATCCATCTCACCGCCCTACATCATTCACTCTACCCATCATATCACCTTAGTATAGCACAGATTTCCCCCGCTGGCAATGAGCAGTGCAGAAAAATAAAAGGGCAGGCAGCCGTTGGGAGCTTGCTCACAAAAGGCTGCCTGTTCTTTTATTTTTCTATGGGGCGAAGCCCGTGGAGTGAGATGAAGCGAAGCGGAATCGAACTCCCGCTGCGGCACTTACGCCCCCATCCCCCTCAATTCCAAGCACCGCTCCGCCCCTCCGGGGCCAGAGCCAGCCCGTCCCTTTATCATAATCTATTCCGGGTCCAGAGTCCATTCCACCCCCATCACTCATACCTCAACGCATCAATCGGATCCGCCTTTGCCGCCTTAGACGCCGGATAAAGCCCAAAGAAGATCCCCACCACCGCCGAGAACGACACTGCCAGCACCACGACCCCCGGCCTGATCACCACACCGATGCCAAAGGCCATGCCGATCACCGACACCAGGCCTACTCCGATGATAATTCCGATCACGCCTCCGCATGCCGAAAGAATGGCCGACTCCGTCAAAAACTGCACCAGAATATCCCTGGTCTTAGCTCCCAGAGACTTCCTGATTCCGATTTCCCTGGTTCTCTCCGTCACGGACACCAGCATAATGTTCATAATGCCGATACCGCCCACCAGCAGAGAAATGGCCGCAATACCTCCCACGGCCGCCGACAAACCGCCCATAACCGAATCCACAGACATCATCTGTTCCATGGCTGTCTCCATATAGATATCCGCCACATCCCGCCCTTTGGAATTGGCCACATACTCTTTTACCTGTCCCAAAAAATCCTCCAGGTTCACATCCTCACTCGCGTACAGATGAAGGTAATAAAAATAATCATTGGGCCATGTAAGGAGTGTATATGGAATAAAGGCAGACCCTCGATCCGACCTCCCCCCCATCATGAGAGCCTGAAAGGCATTCATCTCCTTCCTGTACACTCCCACCACCGTAAACTCATCCATATTGCCGTAGAGACTGGTACGGAAGGTCCTGCCCACTGCATTCTCCTCCCCGAAGAGAAGCATGGCGCTGTCCACATCCATGACCACATTCTTTTTCCTCCCCAGCACATCCCCCTCATTGAGATACCGCCCGTAAACCATATCCACAGGCTGGACGTCAATATAGTTATAGTCAATGCCGGTAAAATCAAAGCTGACCGTGGTCTTCTTGTTTATCGCCTCCGCGCCTACGCTTGCACTGCTGTCCATATAGGCGATGCTGTCTCCGAACACATCCCTTACCCGTTCCAGATCATCCAGAGTAAAGTAATCGCTCATCCTTCTTTCGTCCACCCAGTAGCCTACACAGATATAGGCCTGAGTCACACCTACGTCTTTATACAAATCGGCAAACAGCTTCCTCATGGTATCGCCGATGGACACAATGGAAATCACGGACCCGATACCGATGATGATTCCCAGCATGGTCAGAAAGGACCGCATCTTATTGACCCGTATGGCAGAAAATGCCATACTCATATTCTCAATCAGCACTGTCTTCCCTCCTCCTTCCTGGTATCACTGACAACCAGTCCGTCCTGAAAACGGATGATCCGCTCCGTGAACTCCGCAATATTCTCCTCATGGGTAACCACCACCACCGTAGCCCCTTCCCTGTGAAGATCTGCAAACAGCCCCATGATCTCCTCGGAAGCCGCCGTGTCCAGGTTGCCTGTGGGTTCATCTGCCAGAATCAGAGGCGGCTCATTGGCCAGAGCCCTGGCGATGGCCACCCTCTGCCTCTGCCCTCCTGACAGTTCGTTGGGCATGTGTTCCGCTCTCTGCAAAAGCCCCACTCTGTCCAAAAGTTTTAGGGCCCTCTCCCTCCTTGCCTTCTTGGCCACCTCGGCGTATGTCATGGGCAGCTCCACATTCTTAAGAGCCGTGGTTCTCGAGATCAGATTGAAGGACTGGAACACAAATCCGATCTTTTTGTTCCTGATCTCCGAAAGCTCGTTGGGCGTCAGGGATGCCACATCAATGCCATCCAGATAATAATGCCCCATAGAAGGCCGGTCCAGACAGCCCAGAATATTCATCAAAGTAGATTTTCCGGATCCGGACTTTCCCATTATGGCCACAAATTCTCCTCTGTTGATGGTGAGGTTGATCCGTTTCAGTCCCAGGACCTTAATCGCCCCGGTATCATAGACCTTTACCAGATCCTTTAACCTTATGAGTTCTTCCGCCATACCGCACCTACCTTCCGGTCTGATTTTCCACTACTTTAAGTCCCTCCGTCAGGCCCTCATGAGGAGAAACGATAATTCCGATCTCTTCCCTTAGGGCCCCCTCTTCCACAGGAACCACCTGCATCTGGATATCGCTTTCCACGCCTTTTTCCACGGGAATCCACTTCACTGCACCCTGATCCACTGCCAGGACAAAGGCGCCTTCCTCCGTCTCCAGAACCGAGGAAATAGGCACAATCCATGCATCCTGGGCCTCATTGAGGGTGATCCTGGCCCTTGCCGTAATCCCTGCAATAAGCCGGGTGTTGTCCTCCATGATCTGAATGGTGGTGGGAATGACTCTCTCTGTGGAACCGCCTCCCTTCTCCTCTCCTGTAGGGGAGATCGCCGTAACCTTGCCGTTCACCGTAGTGCCGTTTAAGATATCGGCGCTGATGACAGCCTCCTGTCCCACGGATATCTTTCCTATGGAGTATTCGCTGACGCTTACCTTCATCTCCAAAACATCCAGATTCTCAATGATAAACATAGGCTTATCATCCTCTATGGTATCTGCAAACCGTCCCACCTTCGTGTTGACACGGACTACGGTTCCGGATATAGGGCTGGTTACCTGAGTATCCTTCAGCTGCTCCTTCTTCTTCTCCAGCTCAAATTCCGCATTCTTAATCTGAAGCTCATAAGATTCGTTGGCTACTGCCTTTCCATCTACCAGATTGAAGGTCCGTATCTGCCTGTCGGCCTCCCACAGCTTATCCCTGGCCGTCTCCCACTCTAGCTGAGACACGCTTCCCGACTGATAAAGAACGTTCATCCGCTCAAATTCTTTCTGAGCCGCCTTCTGATCCTGGAGGGCCTTGGCGTAGCCGTTCTCCGCCAGAATCTGCTGCTCATTATAGGTAGAAACTGCCAGGTCATAAGCATTCTGAGCCATCTCCACTTCTTTTCTCACATCACTGTCATCAATCACTGCCAGAACCTGACCTTCCTCCACCCGGTCGCCTTCCTTCACCCGGATGTCTGTTACCTCTGCGTGAAGATTGGATACCACGTCCACACTGTCCGTACCTGACACCGGACCGCTGATGGTCAGCTCCTCCTTGATTGTCCCTTTCGTGGCTGCCGCCGTATTGACCATGACTGCCTGTTCCTTCTTACCGCCGAACATCAGGAATCCTCCTGCTGCAACAGCCGCAACGGCAACGCCGGTTATCACCTTTCTTTTCCTGCTCCAGGGCTTCTTCTCCCTTTTCCCCTTTTTTTTCTTTTTGCCTGAAGGGTCTGCCTTCATAAGCTGTGCCAGCTCCTCTTCAAACTGTTTTTCCTCCTCCTTCAGTCTTTCCTCCTCCACGGCTTCCTCTAAGGCTTCTATCTCCATGGCCTCCTGGGCTCTGCCCTCTTCCATCTTGGTTTCTTCCATGTCTAATCCCCTTTCCCCTTAAAGAGTATTGATTCATTCCACTTACTATAACGACGGCTCTTCCTTATGGTCTTCAATTTTTTCTCATTTTTGTGTATTAACTGTACTAGTACAGTCTATCTCATTTGCCACCATTATGCAAGTACTTTTTGCGAAACCAAAAAAAGGCAGGGTTCCTTTTCAAGAACCATGCCCTTCTCACTGCAGCCATATTCCGAGTTATACAAAGTCTTCTCTCATGGGATTGAAAATATCTAAAAGCACACCTGCTTTCAGGCAGACACAGCCGTGTACTACGCCATCAAGTTTCAGCATGGTATCTCCGGCCTTTACAATCCGTTTCTCCCCATCGATCTCGAATTCAAACACACCGCTGACAATATAGGTAATCTGCGTGTGAGGATGATGGTGCAGGTCTCCCACAGCGCCTTCCACAAAGGTATTCTCCACGCACATCAGATCCTTACTGTAGGCAAGAACCCTTCTTATGACTCCCTCCGCCACATTCTGAGGCGTCGCATCCTCGTGAAATACCCATCTCTGATCCAACATTTTCTTTTGTCCTTCCTTTCTCTTTATTCCCGGTCCCTGATACTCACTCTGCTTCCCGGCTCCACTGACCTTGTAAGGAACACATTGCCTCCGATGATGGAGCCCTTACCGATCACGGTCTCTCCTCCAAGAATCGATGCATTGGAATAAATGGTCACATCATCCTCTATGGTCGGGTGGCGCTTTTTGCTTCTCAGCTTCTGACCGCCGCTTGTGGACAAGGCGCCCAGAGTCACTCCCTGGTACACCTTCACATGGTCTCCGATCACCGTAGTCTCTCCCACCACAATACCGGTTCCGTGATCAATGAAAAAATACCTTCCAATGGCGGCTCCGGGGTGAATATCGATTCCGGTCAGGCCATGGGCATATTCAGTCATAATCCTGGGAATCAGAGGAACCGAAAGCAGAAACAGCTCGTGGGCAATGCGGTATACCGTAATCGCCAGCATCCCCGGATAAGACAGTATAATCTCTTCCTTGCTGGTGGCCGCCGGATCTCCGTCAAAAGCCGCCTCCAAATCCATCTCCAGGTATTCCCGGATCGAAGGAATCTTCTTAAGAAATGCAAGGGTGATCTCTTCCGCACCGCAGGAAGAGCCGCACCTTAGGACCTTGCCCATCTCCTTGTTCAGATAATACATTACATCCTCAATCAGCATGGACAGCTGACTTGCCGCATTGTATACCCGGTAGGACTTATCCCTGTAATAGCCCGGAAACAAGATCCTCTGCATCTTTTGGACAATATTGATAATTACATCCCTGTCAGGCTGATTGAAAAAATCGTCCATCTTGTCAATAGCCCGGTTCCTTTCGTAATCCTTCAAAATGTCTGCTGTCAACTCCTGCACTTCCTGCTCCAACGGTTTCTCCATGATCCTTCCTTTCCTGCAACTGCCCTCTATGAACCTTTCTGCATCCGGAATTCCTGCTTAGTTAAAGAGCACGATCTTTTCCACCTTGTCGTCATCATCTAGCCATACGAGACACTCTCTGCCCTCTTCGATCTCTTCCAGAGTTACCATCTGTTTCGTAAGAAACGGAATGATCTGTACGTCATCGGCAAGAGTATAGGCTGTTTTGTCTTTGCCGGTCAGCACCTTGCCCTCCGGCGTCTCCTCCACCTTCCCTGCTGCAGACACATACTGTGCCGCCTTCTCATCTTCCTCTATATTGACAATCACTACATAGGGAGTGGACTGAGGCGGTAAGGACATGGTCATGGCCGGCCCCAGATAAGCTTCAAACCAGCCCAGCTCAATGTCATCCATCTCCACCGGCAGCCCTTCCTTGCCATCCAGAATCCGCGTTGTCTCCGGATCGATGGTAAGCACAATCTCTCCTGTGGAGGAATTCTCCGACTGATTATCCACATAGATGGCTCTGTCTGTCACTTCCGTTATGGTTCCCCAAATCTTAACCGGAACGTCGGCATTGAGCGTCGGCTCAGTACTTTCTGTTCCTGAAGTCTCTGCAGGACTTTCCGTCTCTTTCTCTGTGGTCTCCTTCTCAGTCTCAGGAGCCTTTGTCTCTGTTGTCTCCTGCTGTACTGCTGTAGTGGAAGAAGGGGTCTCTTTTGTCTGGCCGGAACACCCGGATGCTACCATCATAATGGCAGTAATGCCTGCTGTCAATGTAATAAATCTCTTTTTCATATCTATTCTCCTTTATGGTTTTCTATGCCTTTTGAAAAATGCAAGGTCATTATACCCTATCTGCAGCGGGAAAGCTATTAAAAGAACTCTAATTATTTCTTACAAACTTGTAACCGGAATGTAAAAAAGAAGCAGCCCTCAAGGACTGCCTCTTTTTCTAATCCCCTAATAAACAAGATCGCTTTCCAAAGTAAGAATCTGCAGAGATGGGAACTGGTACGCACGGCCGATAATGTACAGAGTATAAGTAACCCCGGACATTACGTTGAACATGGACGAATCCATAATAGCAATCCGTGTATTATTGCATTCCACATATCCGTCTCCCATAATAACCTGATTATTGTTTGTACATGGCAGAGCCTCAGACACTAAAGCCCGGTAAGCGCCCTGGCTGATTCCCCGGTATCCCGTGATGCCAAGCTGGCTTACACCTTGGAAGATTCGTCCGTAGCCTGACAAAAAGATATCCACGGCCCCGCTGTTAGGCGATAGGTTTACCGCCCTTAGGCATCCTGAATTTCTTGAATTGCAAGGCGTATCCGTAAGGGTGAACAGGGTTATGCCGGAACCATCATTTATAATGGATACCGTATAGGCATTGCCATCCACAAAGTTTAAGTATCTCTGATACAGGGTGTTTCCGGTTCTGGCATCCGTAATGGTTATCATTGTGCTCTGACTGCCGCTGTCCAGATAATAAGGAGTAAAATTGCCGTACTGCATGTTGTTGATAACCGTGCGGTTTCCGATACGCACATTGACAGCCGGCTGATCCACCGCTGCATGAAGGAAACGAATATTGGCCATCCGGCTGCCTGACGAGCAGTTAAAGCAGGGAGACTGTCCCGGTGTTACAATAATGGGAGGAGTAACGATCACTCCTGATGGCGGTCCCCAGGAAGGAGTATCCGGAGAGATTGGGAAAAATCCCGGGGAGTTGCTGCCTCCTCCTGATGGCGGCCCCCAAGAAGGGGTATCCGGCGAAATAGGGAAATATCCCGGTGAATTGTCCCCAGGCGGCGGTCCCCAGGAAGGAGTATCCGGGGAGATTGGGGCAAAACCCGGATCCGAGGTGGACTGTCCGACAGCCCCTACGGCTTGCTGCGTAACAGCTTCTGTGGCAGAGCGGGTAGTATTCAATCCGTCTCTCTTGATAAACATAGGCTTTCCTTTCTGATTCATTGCTAATGCAAGCGATATGCTATATCATATGCCTTAAAGCCCCTGTCCCGTGACCTGTTTTTAAAAATTTTTCTTCAATCGCTCTTTTGCCGGCTGATACCCTTCCTTTGCCGCCATACGGTAATACTTTATGGCAAGCTCCGCCTGTCCTGACACCTCATACCAGGCGCCCAGATTATAAGCCGCCTTAAAAGATCCGGTTCCCACCACTCCGCCCAGTTCCGGCCGTTCCCCGGTATTCAGACACCGCAGATAACATTTCTCAATGTTAGGCAAAAGACCAATATACTGCTCCACGTCAGACAAAACCCGCTTCATATAGAAAAGGCCGCACACAAAAGAGAAATCCGGCCAGGTTCCCAGAAACGGCTCCTCCTTCTCCACAATCAAGGCAGCCTCGTCCAGACATTCCTTCCCGCCCAGATCCAGCAGAGTATAAAGATAGAGAACCACTCCCCCGGCCCGGTATGCCTCCTTTGGGTGAACAAGCCTGTAAAAATTACGGAAATATTCCAAGCTCTCTGTATATTTTTTTAAGTTTCTCAATGTGGACGCCAGCTGAAAGTGGTAGTATCCATCCTCCGGATACTCTTTCACCGCCTTCTGAAGATAGGGGAGATTCCTCTCTCCTTTATCCTCGTTCATATAGCCATCGTGGTCCGCAGACAGAGGAAGAACATAGCAGGGATAGTCCCCTGCCGGCTGCTCATGAATAGGGCCGGTGTATCGGACCCCTTTGGGAAGCAGCCGAGGAAGCACGGAAGTACTTCGGCTGACCCCATCCTCATCTCTGTAGGAATCATATCTGGTAATGCCGCCCAGCCAGATACCCTCCCGGCTTTTCAAAAGCTTCTCCAGCCCTTTCCGGCTGCAGCTTCTCAAATACTCATCTGCGTCAAGAATCAGGTTCCAGTCCCCATCCGAATGGTCCAGGGCATAATTCCGGGCAGCAGAAAAGTCGTTGACCCATAAAAAGTCCACGACTGTTGCTCCCATTTCCTTTGCTATGAACTTAGTCCTGTCGGAGGAACCGGTATCTGCTATGATGATCTGGTCCACCAAAGGCTTTGCCGCCTTCAGGCAGCGCCTTAAACTGCGCTCCTCGTTCTTTACGATCATTACCAGATTAATCTTCACTATATTTTCCTTCCCGGGTTCTTCTGCTTCTCCATCTGCTTTGCAAAGACAAACTTGCGTATGGTAGCCTCTGTCTCCGATGACAGGTTGACAAACTGGCACCCGTAACCGAACCCGCCTGTAGCGGCCCGCTTTACCCTGAGGATCTTTGCACTGACCTGACATAAATCCTTCTCAAAGCGATGAGTAAAAAAGAACTTCTCCCCTGTCTTTATGGCCTGGGATGTTACCACATAGATACCGCCTGCGCTGATATTGCGGATGGTTCCCGTAAAAAAGCTGCCGCTGCTTAAGGTAAACTCCGTGGAAATATGTACTCTGACCCTCAAATCCTTCTGTCTCTGGAATACATCGCTGATTTCCAGAATCTCACAGTCAGCCATCCACGGCTCGTTGATTCTGTTCTCTTGAGCATTCTTGCGGATCACAAGCTCGCAGTAACACCGGATCAATCCCTGCTGCATATCATAAAAATCCACAAAAGTCTGGAATCTCACACTGCGCAGCTTATAATTGCTGAAATACAGCCTTACAGTCTCGTCATTGCCTGTCTCCACCCTGGCTCTGGACAAGGGTTTATTGTCTGTTCCATATACCAGACAGCTTTCACAATCCCTGAACTTCATAACCTACGCCCTCCTAAATGTGCTTCTTTCCCTATTCCCGCCTATATGGTAATGGAACCTACTTCTCTGCTGGCATTCATCATCATCTGTAACCGCAGAATCTGCACCAGGCTGGCAAAACTTTCTTTATCAATGGATATGGTATCTCCCCCATCCTCCGCTGTTGCGGCGCCTAAAAGCATACTCAGGGCGCTGGTAGTACTGCCGTAGCTTCCCAGACCTCCCATTCCATATGCGCTTCCAAGGCTGCTTAAGCTGCCTCCGTAATAGCTTCCCATGCCCAGGCTGCCGGAGCCGTAAAGGCCTCCCAAGGACAGGGAGGAAGACCTTGCCACCACTTTTCCCGAAGAGAGGGGAGCGCCGTCAAGATATGCATTAACTGTCTTTACATAATTCTGGGTCTCTTTGTAAGGCGGAATCCCGCCGTATTTCTGAACGCTGTTTGGGCCCGCATTGTAAGCGGCAAGAGCCAGATTTACATTGCCGCCAAACCGCTCCAAATTCTCTTTTAAATATTTTGCACCGCCCATAATATTCTGTCTTGCATCATAAGGATCCACCACGCCTAAGGCCCTGGCCGTAGCGGGCATAAGCTGCATCACACCGATGGCTCCCGCCTTAGACACTGCCTTAGGATTAAAATTAGACTCCGCTTTCGCAACGGCTTTCAGAAGATTCTCCGAAATCCCGTATTTGGAGGCCGCCTCCTGAAATATAGAATCCATACTCTCCGTTCCGCCTTGGTACATCCCCTTAAGGACGGTCTGAAAACCTTCGCTGTTCTTTTCGGTCTGAGTAACCCTCTCCTCCTGAAGATTTGCCCCTGCAAGATTATTTACCGCTGATGCTGCCACTTCCATAATATTTGCTCCTCTTTTTTAGATTCCATACTGTGAAGGCAGAAGCTTTATCTTGCCGCTGCTCCGTTACCTCCGATATTCCATCCTTCGATATTGGTATTCACAGCCATGCTGCCGTCCTGATAGAAATAGTACCATACATCTCCTACTCTCTGCCAGCCCGTAAGCATCCTGCCATCGGTTCCCAAATAGTACCACTTGCCGTTTACCTGCACCCAGCCTCTCTGCATACAGCCTGAGGCATCGGTATAATACCAGGCGGAAGGCTCCGGCTGAATCCATCCTGTAAGCATATCCCCGTTGGCCGTGAGAAAATACCAGGAATCGCCGGAAGGATTAACCCATCCCGTCTTCATAACTCCCTTCTGGTCCATGTAATACCAAAAACCGTTGATGAACTGCCAGCCCTTTGCCATGTTGCCATTCTGGTCAAAATAATACCACTGATTGGAAATCTTCTTCCAGGTATTCACATCCTTCCGGCCGTCAGGAAGAATGTAGTTATTGCCCTTGATTCCTCCGCCGTCAGAAGGAGAATCATCCATCTCCTCCCAGTCGAACTCCTGCTCTGTGGAAGAGACAAACTCCCCCTCTTTTAAATATTTCTTCTCGTCCGCAGTGGTGGGAATCGCCTTTACTTCATAATAATATGTCTTATCGATATCCTTCATGTATTCGGATAAGTCAATATTGGCTCCCGTCACCGTAAGACGCTTTACCACCTTATTGTCGCCGTAAAGCACCAGAGAATATCCCGGGGCATATTCCACAGCCTTCCACACGGCCCGGTTCTCGTCGGAACTGCTCCATCCGGCCTTTGCTGGATTGCCCAGAACCATCACCGGCTTGTAATCCACTTTTACCTGAAGCTTATTATCCTCCAGCCCTTTGGCCGACACAAAATCAGCGCCGCTGATCTTGCACTTGGAGCGGGTCAAGGATGTGGGAAATACCTTCCCCTCATCTGCCGCCAGAGTAATCTCCACCCGGACTTTCTTTCCGGGCTTCCACTTCTCGTAGTCTGTACCGTACTGGAAATCCTCCAGCGTATACCCTGTTCCGGAAGCTGTAATCTCCGGCTCCATAATCTCCTGGGCTTCCCCGTAAGAAGACTTAAAGGTAACCGATACGCTCTCGATCACACTGGACTCCGCCCCGTATACTTCCGTGCCGCCTTCCAGCCACAGAGAGCTTCCTATGACTATACATGCGCAGCTCCCTGCCGCTATCATTCTTATTCTCTTCCAAATCAACATTCTCATGACTCACCTCACATGTTACCGCCAAACTCCGTCAGAATCAACCTGAAATCCATCGATCTGCGTGTCATGGGCCATCTCTCCCGATCCGGGGTAAAAATAGTACCAGGCTCCATCGATCTGATACCACCCCTCCACGATCTCCCCGTTTAAATCTGCAAAATAAGTCTTTTCATCTCGCCTGATCCACCCTGTGAACATAGCTCCCTGAAGACTGTTATCCAGAGTGTTCATATAATACTTCTTGTTTCCCAGGGTCAGCCAGCCTGTAAACAGACTCCCATCCTGGTTGAAATAATAGTAATAAGGCCCGATTACCCGCCAGCCCGAGGATACCATGGAGCCCACCGGATGGCCTGCCTCCTGCTCGGTCCTGAAATAATACCACACATCGCCGATTCTGGTCCATCCTGCTGCCATCTGTCCGTTGCCGTGGAAGAAATACTGGTCTCCGCTTATATTCTGCCAGCCTGTAACCATGGCGCTGTTCATGTCAAAATAGTACCACTGGCCTTCGATGTTCTCCCACTTTAAGGTGCTCAGATCCCCGGCAGGATATCGATATCTCCATATCCCCTCCTCCTGAAACCAGCCCACGGTTTTCTCCGTGCCCTTCACAGTAGTGGGTTTTGCAGACTGCTGGCCCTTCCCGTCGGACACATACCTGTCTGTGATCTCCAGATCACCCGATTCAAGCCAGTCGCTCTTCTTTCCATACTTGTTCTGGGTATCCGTCCCCGGAATGGTGCGGATCTTAAACATATAGGTGCCTGTCTGGGTCATATAAGGATAAAAATTATATCGGGTAGAACTGGTTTTATCCACCTTGAACACGCTCTTATTGTTGCGGTAAAGCTGAAGTTCATAATATCCCGAACCGTTCTCCGGCTTCTCCCAGCGGGCCTCACCTATGGTTTTCTCGTTCCAATATGCATCCTTGGGAGTGTCATACTCTCCCTTAACGGGATTTATTCTCATGGTAACCACCAGGTTATCCCCATCCCGCCTGGCCGACACGAAAGAGCCGCCGCTGACTTTAACGTTGGATTCCTTGTAGCTGGCCAGAAAATAATATTCACTGACATCATCAGGCTGAAGGACCACCTTCATCCTGGGTTCATCGGAAGCCACTACCTGCTTGGATGAGCTGTCCACCCATGAAGCCTCAACCACTGTAAATCGAGACCCTTTTTCCGTCACCATGACCCCGCCTTCCTCAGGGCTGCCGCTGCCGATCTGAATATCCGGCAGAGTATCTCCGGCTTTTATTCTTGAAGAAACCTTTACCGTTACGGTGTTAATGGGCTTGGTGGCCGCAAGGGACTCCATAGGCATAGCTGCCATAAGGCAGAGACACCCAAGAACCGCAGCGGTCCATCGTTTTATCATCTGATACATGGTATAACCTCCTTACTTCACCTGGCGGCACACGGCTTACTGCTCTGCATTCAGAGCCTCCGCCTCCTGGCCGTCGCCTGCATGATCCGGCCCCTCCTGGGCTTTTTCCTGCTCCCCCGGTGCAAATCCCAAAAAATAAATGTAAATATCTACGATAGCCTGATACAATTCCCTGGGAATCTCAGCTCCAAGCTGAAGCTGAGTAAGGAGCGTTGCCAAAGAATCATCTTCATAAACCGGAACCCCTGCTTCCAAAGCCGTCTCCGTAATCTTCTCCGCCATATACCCCATACCCGAGGCCACAATAACCGGAGCCCCGTTCCTCTCAGGGTTATATTTTAACGCAACGGCCTTCTGCCGCATGAGCTCATCAAATTCTGACATTGATCGTTCTCTCCTTCTCCCGTATCTCAGGGAAGACCTCGTCTACCCTTCTGTCCCGGACACGCTGGCGCACCATAAGCTGGCTGAACCGGATTCCATTATCCTTTAGGATATCTGCCACCTCTGTCTGGATCTTTTTCTCCTGCTTTGCTAAGTTGGGCGGGACCAGAAGCTGCACCTTGGCCTCATGGTCCTGGAGAATCATAACCAGCTCAAACTTACCTACGCTCTGAATATCAAACTTTAAGAAAAGCTTAATCCGCCTGCCTTCGCTGTCGTCATCCTTCTTGGCATCCGGGTCCACCCACATCTCCGACATCACGTTGTTATCTTCATATTGGAAAGGAAGAATAAAATGAAGAAGGGGCATATACACGCTTTCGTTCATAAGCATGCCGTTCATAATGGTATAGAACTGCTGCACATTCTCCAAGCCGGCCTGTCCGTTGGCCCCTCTTAAAACCAGCTGGGACAACCCATCTGCAAAATCCGACATGGGCCGGGCCTCCCCGGAGCCTGCCTTTAAAAGATTCTGCATACTCTCCTGGGCGTCTCCCTTAAACAGACGGATAAAATCCCGGTCATTAAGCATATCCTCAAAAAGCTTATACAGCCTGTCTATGCCGCCATCCTGATATCTGGCCGTATGGAAGACCAGAAGCATGGTAGCCTCCCTGATGGCGCCATAATCATGGGTCCTGGAAATATACTGGGAAAGGAAGGGAATCAGGCTTCGGTTAAGGACTCCTGTATTGTGAGACGTGCTGCCGTTGGCCGCCTGCCAGTTCATGGAATCCGCCAGCTCCCGGAATTCCTCCCGGTAGGATCTGAGAAGAAGCTGCTCTATGTCATCGGTCAGGGAATGCATCTGCTGTAAAAGATGTGTCCCTGAAGAATAGTTATTATAGCCCTTTAAGAAAGCCAGCACCGCATCCTGAAGCCCCTGGGAAGAGCTCTGAGACAGCACCGACCTTAGCTGGTTGAAAAACTCCCCGTTAAACTTGGCCTGAAGCCTTCCCTGTCCTTCCAAGAACATAAGCAGATCCTCCGGCGAGTCCATGCGCATGGACATCACCAGTTTCTCGATCAGACTTACAACCTCGGCCTGCCCCGACTCCCGCAGCGCCGCCATATCGGTAAACAGCAGACGCTCCATAATGCCGGCCAGCTCTCCGCCCTCTCCAAGCCCCTTAATAAAGGCGCCGTAATTACTCTCGTAATCCACGACACTGAACAGGGCATCCTTGGCGCCGCCTGACTGATCATTCTCCTTGCCGTCACTTCTGACCACTCTGGTGGGATCTACCGGGTTGCGCAGAGAAGGGTTCCCGATACTATGCTTGGGATCCTGCGGATTCACCATATTCCGGTTATCTGCATTCACATTCGGTGGTGTTACCTGTAAAATATTCGCCATACTTCCCCCAACCTTTATTCTTACTTAATCCATACCCTGCCCTGCCAGGCATCCTTCCGGGTATGCTTCGCACAATATAAATACAATATAGCACAATATTATTTATATATCGGCGCGTTTTTTTTATAGTTTAGGATAAAACATGCCGGAATATGTTTTGGTCTACTTTATTATAGTATTTTTTCTTCTTTTGCACAAGATAAATAACATAACATTATTTTTACGTCTTTATTAAAATATTAAATAAACCGGAAACCTTTGGCTTATGTTAATGAAAAAAATGCCGATAATTACAGATATAGAAGAACTATTTTATATGATTTGGACCAGTAAGAATCAGAAGGGAGGTCTCTATGAATATTACATTTCAGACTATAAACACCTCTTACCGTTCGTCAGTTCCCACCCAGCCCCGGTTTAAGTCCAAGACCGAGAAGGCAAAAGGTGATTACGATACCGTGAATATCCGCAGCACCAGATCTGTTCAGGAGGATGATGAAAGTTTTGCCCGCATCTTAGCGCGCAAGACTGCCGCACAGCTTGGCAGTGTAAGTCAGGAGCGGGTTCAGGAGCTTGGTAATCGGGTAGCTGACGGAACCTACACGCCGGATGCACAGCGCATCGCCGGCCGGCTTTTGGGCCTTGGATGACAGAAAGGAGCTTCTTATTTTCTATGGACCAAGACAGACAAAAGTTATTGGAAGACTTTATTACGGTAATTAAAGACCTGACGGATGTGGCCGGCCATATCTCCCGTATTGAGGAGAATAAGGCTCAGGCCGCATCTTTAAAGCGCCATGAACTTCTGGATGGTTATATTCAGAAAGAACAGGCACTCATTTTAAAGCTCCGTGGGTTAGAACAGCACCGAATCCGCCTTGCAAAGTCCTTAGGCTGGGATTCCCTCACCTTCCGGCAGATTCTTGAGAAAGCGCCGGCAGAGGAGAGACAGATGCTTACTCCCCTCTTTCAGGAGCTGGATGGACAACTGTCCCATTTGAAGGGAGCCAAGGAAGCGGCTGAGAAGATCATCAACGTGAGAATCCATGAGCTGCAGGTGGCTATCGCCCGAAGTGAAGGCAGCTCCTATGATAACTCAGGCAGCATGAATATAAGTGCACCCCGCCCTTCCAAGATGCGGGACACTTATGTCTGACATATCAAACACAGACATTATATATAGAAAGAACATTTGGAGGATATACTTATGGTACGAGCAACCTTTGGCGGTTTCACCACCGCTTTCTCTGCTTTGCAGGCCAACCAGAAGCGGCTGGATATTGTAGGGCAGAACTTAGCCAACATGAATACCCCCGGCTATACCAGACAGCAGCTTCAGACTTCAAGCGTGAATTACAGCAATCCCATCTCTCACTATATGAGCAATCCCGATATTTCTATCGGATTTGGCGTGTCCATGGACAATGTCACTCAGATTCGGGATCCTTACCTTGACATTCAGTACAGAAGCCAGATGGAAAAGTCCGGCTACACCAACGCCATGCAGGAATCCTTAGACCGGCTGGCAGATGTCCTGGATGAATCCCATATCTCCAATATTCACCAGGCATTTCTGGATATCCGGTCCAGCCTGCAGAATATGCATGATGCGCCTCACGCCGACAGCCCGATCTATGAGGCGGAGCTGCGCACCAGGATCCAGACCCTCACCAACCTTTTGAATGATGGGGCAAGGCAGATCGAGGAATCCAAGATGACCGAATACTCCAAGCTGGATGGTACTAACACCAACCGACAGGGAGCCGTGGAGCAGGTCAATGACATTCTACGCCAGATCGGAACCTTGAACCGTCAGATCAAGAATAACCAGATTCACGGCCAGCCAAGCCTGGAGCTTATGGATGAGCGCAATGTGCTGATCGACGAATTATCCAGTTTTCTTCCTATTGATGTGACTTATTTTAAAGATAAGGAGCACGATGGAGTGGATGACAACAATAATCCTGCTCTTCAGGAAGAATACCATTTGGACAATGCAGGCAATCCCATCGCCAGGAAAGAATGGCCCGATGATCTGCGCATCACCATGTCCTACAAGGATGCCAACGGTGTGACCCAGCAGCTTATCCTGGTGGAGGGTACTGTTGGAAGAGGCGATGACAACTATGGAAAGCTTGAGATTACTAATAAAGATGCTATTTGGGCGGATAAGGAAAAAGATCCTGTTGATAAGACCACCACACCCGGGGACTTAAATCTTACGGTTTCCGGTATTAAAGATAAACAGACTGTCGGCAAAGAAAGTGTGGACTTTAAAAAACTGGATGCAAATGATCCTGACTCAGGCAATCAGTTCGAGAGCGGTTCTATCCAGTCCAGCCTTGATATGCTGTGGAAGGATGGCGTCACCAAAGGTCTTAATGATGTAAAAGGTTATGATTTTTACATGAATCAGTTAGATAAGCTGGCCGATTCTTTTGCATCGGTTATGAATACATTGAATGGGCTGTACGAACCTGCCGGAGGCAACTACGATCTCCTTGCTAAAAAAGATGGCTCCGGATCCTTCACCGCCTACAACATCGGCGTCAGCAAAGACTGGCTCAGCGGTACAGTGCAGGTAAGCCGCACGGGAAATAACACTACGGACACCATCCTCAACATGCTGGAAGCTATGCAGGCTACTTATCCATACGACAATTTTAAGGATAAGGACGGAAACCCTGTTACTATCACTGGTTCCGATGGCCAGCCGGTCAATTTAGACAATAATACCTTCGCTGATTTCATGAATCATGTATCCACCATACTGGCCAATGATTCTCACAGCAACAGTGAAAGCTTAAAGACCAATGTAACCGTGCTCAACGGAATTCAGAATTCCCGTGATTCGGTATCAGGCGTCAGTCTGGACGAAGAAGCATCCAATATGATGATGTTCATGTCTGCTTATAATGCGGCATCTCGTCTCATGACCACCTTAGACCAGGCTCTGGATGTACTGATCAACGGCACCGGCGTGGTAGGACGGTAATCACTTACTTTTTTATAAAACATATCATGGAGGTATCATCATATGATGCGTGTAACCAATGCTGCAACATACAGGAATTTTACTACAGGGGTAAATAATGTTCACCTTGCCCTCAACAAGAGCATGAACAAAGTCTCCAGCGGCGAACAGTATGAAAATGCCGCCGAGAATCCCCTTGCCTACTATACTGGCAAGAAGATTGACGACCAGTATCAGGACGTAATCAGCAAGTCTTCTCTTTTAAAAGATGTACAGAACCGAATCTATCAGCAAGAATTAGGAGCCAGAGACATCAAAGATATTCTCGGCGCAGAGAGCGGAGCCAAGAATCAGGTTCAGTACGCCAGAACCGCCACCACGGTAGACTATGCACTGGAATGCACCAGACAGGATCTTCTGCAGAAGCAGCATCAGATCGTCAATGACTTAAATGTTCAATATGAGGACTACTATATCTACGGCGGCAGCGATCTCACGACTGCTCCCTTCGAGTTAAGCGCCGATGGAAAGACCTTTACCTTTAACCATAAGTTCCCCGATGGAACGAAGGAAAGCTTTGTTATGGAGCTGACAAAGCAAACCGATGGGTCTTACAAGTTTAAGCTGGATCCAAATAAGAGTTCTGCCGGTGCCGATGCAACTAAGCTTCTGAAAGCCATGCAGGAGCAGGGCCGGATTGATATCGGCTACGGCACCATCAAAGACCGGGAGACTCTCCTTGACACCTACACAGGAGGAATGAATCTTCTGACCGGAATCACCTCCGATGAGTCCTTAAATTCTGCAGACCTCAACGATGCTACAAAGACGGAAGATCTGATTATGGACGCCCTAAGCAAAGGCCCCTTAGGAATGGTAGGCCAGGCAGTTCAGGTTATCAATGATTTTGAGGAAGCATCCAAGAACGGCCAGGATATGGACGCTGCCAGAGAGGTTATGCACCGTGTCCTGGGAGAGACCATTGAAGGTATGACCACTGCAGAGCAGAATGTAAGTTCGATCTATGCAGACCTGGGCAATAAATACCGTCTCATTGACAATATGCAGGACCGTCTCGGAGATCTTAAGATTTCCCTTGAGACCCAATACAAGGAGAAGCTGGGAGCCGATCCCTACGCTTCCATTATGGAGATGTTCAATAATCAGTCTGCCTACAACGCATCTTTGCAGGTGACTTCCAAACTCATGAGTTCATCTTTGTTTGATTTTGTAGGCTGATATGTTGTAATCTGACAGAAAGGAGGTTTAGTATATGCAGCCACTTATTAAAATCACTACAGAACCTATGCGCATGGTACGCTTTTCACAGAATGCCCGTCTGGTAGATGCAGGCAATGTGGATATGGAAAGAAGAAAAGCCCTTGCACGACAGTCCGCTTTCCGCAGTTCCGCCGGTCAGCATGCTGTTTCTGTTGAGGATATTAAGACAATCAATCGTGTGTTTTCCAAAAGCGGAGCAAAGCATCAGGTTCCGGAGGGTTCCGCCCAGCAGGTTGTTCCACAGCCCAGGCAGACACAGGTTCCGGTATCATTATCTACGCCTTCTGCCGAGCCGGTAGCAGCTGAGCCGGCGGTTTCAGACACTGCCTCTGAAGCTGCAGCTCTTCCGGTAAGCACCCCTGCCTCTTCCTCCGGGTCCGCCGGCTACGATTTTTCTTTGGAGAGCAGTTCCTTCTATACTGCCCAGAGAGGTGCTTTTGAGATGAGAGTTGCAAAAGGAGAACTCACCTATCTTCCTCCTATGATTATGACGATTATCACTCAGCGCCCTGAAGTCCATATTGAATATCTAGGCGGATACAATTATGTCCCCCCAAGAGATGGGGACTCCGGCAGTAACGTTAATTTGTTCACATAGGAGTGTTTATTAATATGACGATACAAACTGATTATGGTGTGGTGGAATATAAACAGGAGGATCTGGTGATTTTTCCTGATGGGCTTTTTGGTTTTCCCAAGCTGACCCGCTATCTTCTTCTTCGTCTCAATGAGGAGGAAGATGATGATTCCATGCTTCTTATGCTGTCAGTGGAGGATCCCCATGTGGTATTTGTGCTGATTAACCCGTTTTTCCTCTGCCCGGATTATTCCCCTGTGCTGACTCCCGAGGAATTGATCTGTCTGGATGCCAAGGACAGTGAGGAATTATCCTACCATTCGATTTGCGTTGTCCGCAGTGATTATCTGGAGAACACGGTTAATTTAAAGTGTCCCTTAATTATTAATCCGAAGACCCGCCACGGAATTCAGGTGATTCTGGAGAATACCCTCTATGAATATTCTCACAAGCTTCGTTCTTTCCCGGCGATTACAGGGGGTGGCCAGAATGCTGATTCTTCGACGTAAAAAGAATGAAAGCCTTTTAATCGGTGAGAATATCCGAATCACCATTATCGAATGTGCCTCTGATGGCGTGCGGCTGGCCATCGATGCTCCAAAGCAGATCTCCATTCTGAGAGAGGAGCTCTCTGAGGCGGAACAGACCAACAAGCTGGCTCTGACCCCTGATAAGAATTCTGTATTTATGCTGCAGAATCTTTTTCATCACAAAAACGCTGACGATCAGCAGCAGCCATAAATGAGTTAAAAAATCCTGCATAATCAAAAACCATGATTATGCAGGATTTTTATCTCTTTATTTCCTTGACCTGAGAAAAAGTCTGATTCCTCTGCTGATCCAAAATACCGGCAAAAGGAGGGGAATTTTTTCCACTGCAGGATAAAGGGAGGACATATAGTGGTAGTCCGGGAAGACCCACTTCAGCTTTCGCTTTACGCCTTCCAGGTAATCTCCCATCTTCTCTCTCTTTAATTCGCTGCTCTCCTTCTTTCTCTCTTTTTCAATCTCCTTTTCAATCAGACTCTGAAGCTTTAAAGCCTGATCGTCCTTTTCGTGGTTAAGGATCCCTCTGGTAAGAAGCCGCTCCTCCAGAACATCATAGACAGTCATATCCTCAGGCTGAGTCTCAAAATGATGATCCGTCTTATCTCCAAACCACATATAAGCCATATCCAAAATCTTCTCAGCAATCTGGTCTACCCGGAATTCTTCCAGCCTTTTCCATAATTCTTCCTGGCTGACCTGATCTTTCCAGCTCCTGTGACACAGCATCAGCTCCAGAACTTCCCTTAAAGTCAGTTCATCAGTAACATATCGGTAGGCAGCTCCGGCCATCCGATATAAAAACTCACTTTCCACCGGGAGCATCCAGATATTCTTATAAGGCTCCTTGATCTGAGCACTTTCCAGGATTCTCACCATATTTTTATCATACTTTGAAGTCCGAAAGGGAAGCTTTCGGTATATGGTAATGGGGATTTTGGAGACCTGACTAAGCCGCTCTCCCATTCCCTTGTATGTATGAGTAACTTCATACCCCAGATCAATCAGATATCCTTTTGCCAGATAATATTTTTCTTCGTCAAGAAATATCTGAACCGAACTGTTTTCCGCCGTCTCAGGAATCTTGTAGAAGCTGCGGACAGTCTCGGAGGTAAGAACCGTACAGGAGATCTCTCTCATGTCCAGCCATGTCAGAACCTCCTTAAAGGACTCCTCATAGGTTTCTCCAAACAGCAAAGACTCCTGATAACGCTTAAAGAAACGGTCCCGCCATTTGTCCGGCACCGCTTCTCTGTAACCCAGAAGTCCAAGATAAACAATATTAGCAACTTTGTGATAGTCCGACAGGCGGTACATTCTCTCCCAATCCAGACGGGTCAGCGCCACACGCCGGTCATCCTGACGAATAATAGATGATACGATTCCCACCAGGGAACGCCCCTCAAACATTAATTGATTCATAACTCTCTCTTCTCTGTCTTACGGCCTCAGAGAGACCGCTTCCTTGTCACGATAAAAGGACTTAGTGCCTGCCAGTCTTCGGTTCAGCCTCTCATCAGTCCTGCGCAATCCTTCCAGCACAGCCTGAGTCTTCCTTCTGATCTCATAGATCATCTTTTCCTCTTTTGTCTCCCCCACGGCCTGGGAAAGATCACATTCTACCAAGGCTTTTATCTTTTCATAGGCTTCTCTGTCCTCTTCCCCCAGCTGCCAAATCTCTTCCATACAGCGGTCAGCCTTAATCATCTCATCATCCCGCATCTCAAGGACCATAGCTGCCGAGATTCCATCATTACGGGCAACTGTCTCTTCCAGCTCTTTGGTCAGCCTGTCAAGCTCCCGGACGGCACTGTACTTTCTCTGAAGAAGAATCATGATTCTTTCCATATCCAGTTCCATATGCGCATATCCTTTCTCCGCAATCATTTTCTTCCCTATAACAATTTAGACAAGGGGAGAGCCTGCGCTATCCCCTTACTTCTACAACCTTGGCTATATGCATGTCATTTACTTTCCTGCTGGCTCCATCAAAGCCTTCTCTCAACTCAGAAAGAATATGACGGATACGTCCGATTTCATCCAGCCTTCTCTCCCGCCCTGCCTTCACACGACTCAAATCATAGATCAGGTAATCATAGATCCTTTTCAGATCCCAGCTAATAGGCTGACTCATGTCAAGTATGTCTATGAGGTATCTGACAATTCTGCTTACCCGAGTTATACAATCATCAAAATCACGATAATTCTTCTCTTTCAGAGAGTTTTCTGCTCGTTTAAGACGTCTGATCGCCTCATCAAACAGGAGCAGCAGAAGTTCCGGTCCGGACATGGAATATATGCTTTTCTCTTTGTAATGATTATATCCGTTCATTTAATCCCTTCCTTAAGAAATTTTCTGCTGCCGCTATATGACAAACGGCAGCAAATATATGATCCACGGCTCATTTAATCCCTTCCTTAAGAAATTTTCTGCTGCCGCTATATGACAAACGGCAGCAAATATATGATCCACGGCACTCTTGGCCGTGTTACAAAGTCTCTGCGGCAGGATATCGTTCCTGGGTACTGTTCACCGGCATATTCCGTGAACCTGCAGCCGGATCAGCCCGTAAGCTGAGACAGATAGCTGGACTGGTTGTTCATCTTATTGAGCAGGGACTCCATGGTGGTAAACTGGGAAATATAGCGGTCCTGCTCAGTCTTTAACTGTGACTGAAGCTTGTCGATAATATCCTGCATCTCTTTGATCTGGGTGTAAATCTGGTTCTTCATAAGGGTGGTAGGCTTTTTCTCAGTACCTGCGATCTCAACAAGCCGTCCGTAGGAACCACCATTCCTGTTGGCGTATCTGGTGGCATAAGGTGTCACCGTATCCTCCACCACGCTGATCAGGCCCTTGCTCACACCGCCTCCGCCTGTGAAGATGTTGGATACCTTCTCAGGGTCGTTCTCCATAGCGGTGCGGAATGCAGATTCATCAAATACCAGGGTTCCGCCATCTGTGTAGTCCTCAGAATAGGTGATGCCGATGGACTTTAAGTCTTCATAGGAAGCTCCGTTGTTCATCATCTTGGTGAAAATACTCTGGATATCCATGCTCAAGTCACGCATGGCGGCATCGCCGTAGAGCATACCCTGTTTTGCCTTCTTCTCCCAGTTCTCAATGGAGGTCTCATCCATCTGTTCCTTCTGCTCGTCTGTCAGAGGCTGATAGCCGCTGTCAGGACGGGTGACCACCTCACCGTTGATCTTGGTTACTAAGGCGTTAAAGTCCTCAAAGAAGGCTTTTACCTTCTCTACAGCTCCGTCTACGTCGGCTTTAGCGCTGAAGGTGACGGCGGCGGAAGAGTCTTCCTGCCAGATTCTCTTTCCGCTGGCGTCTAATTCATATCCTTCCTTATCTTTACTAACGCTTGCATCATTTGGATCTGCCATCTTATAGCTTCCGCCAAACACACCCGACACGGTAACGCTTAAGCCCTCCAGGTTGAAGGTGTTGGAGGAACGTTCTAGATCAACATCCATTCCGTTACCATAACTTACTCGAATCTTGGCGTTCTGGCCCTCTGTGAACTTTGCACCATCTGCCTCTTCTCCGCCAAAGAGCTTCCAAGCCAAGCCATCTTTAGATTCTTTTATTATATTTCCATCGGCATCTACGCTGCCAAGGCTGATCTCACGCCCTTTTCCGGTCTCAGAGGATACCAGCATGAACTGACCTGTGGCATCTACATAAGTCGCTTTTACACCTGCTGCTGTAGTTGAATTAATCTTAGAGAGAATATCGTTAATACTGCTGTCTGCAGTAAGCCCTCCGATCTTTACGCCATTGATCACAAGGTTAAGTTCTCCCGTCGGCGCCTTATCCCCAAGCAAAGCATCCTGATTCAGCTTTCCATCCAGATTGACCTTATTGGAGGAACCATATTCCAGACCCATATTCTTTAATAACGTTGAATCGCTGGAAAGGACAGAGATTGTGGAGGACGTGCCGTTATCATTCTTCGGCGTCGCAAATGATAACTTTCCGCCATCCGCACTTACTTGAACAGCATCCTTTCCGTAAGCTTTATCAAGGCGCTCCTGGAGATTCGATGCTATTTTATCTAAACGGTCCTGATTATTAGTTAGCGTTTTAAGTTCTTCTGCTTCCTTAGCAGTGATCAGCTCAATCTCTTTCCTGCTTCCGTCATAGTTGAATGTTAATTTCTTTCCTGTCAGATACTCAAGCATTGTAGGAGAGTTTATAGCAGAAGTCTCAAAATTAGTATTTCCTATCTCTGCATTAAAGCCGTCAAGCCCAATTCCCTCTTTAGGGATTGAGGTGTTTTTCGTATCAAATCCCAAGGCGCCTAATGCAGAAGATGTACCTTTAATCTTATAACCTCCCATGTCTTTTCCCGCCTGCTGTTCAAGCTGCAAAACATGTTGGCCATTGCTGTCCTCCGTAAATTTAAATTTAAAGACATCAGAGGCTTTATTTCCATCGCCAAAGGTAATACCGGATTCCTCCAAAAGCGCATTTAAATCTTCTTCCAGTTTTTTATAGCCCGCTTCTGTGGTAGGCGTGTAGTCAATCGTTACTGTCTCTTCTTTTCCATCTACTTGTTTTTTATAGCTGCTGGCAAATGTAAAGGATACTGATTTGGTGAAGCCGTCTTTATCGTTCCCCCAAAGTCCAAAATCCAGTTTCAAGCCTTCCAGCTTGGAAGAATAAACTTCCTGATCCAAATTACTCACATCTGTAGTAAGTGCGCCGCTGTTATGCCAGGATGACTGACGTACAGAGGAGGTTGCTAACTGCTGTACTCCCTTAAGAGACACGTTGTTAATCAAAGACGAACTCCCCGTAGCCGTAACAAAACTGGTAGAGCTCTCCTTCCCATGTACCGAGATCAGCTTCTTTGCAAATGCATAGGGATCCTTTAAGTTGCTGCTGGAAGAATAGCTGGCATACTTATCCGTCAAGTCGATAAGGCTGTCGCTGATCCCTCTATATGCCTCCTGCTTCCACTGGAGCTGTGTAAGTTTTTTCTTCTGATTATTAATCTTGGTGGTGGTGCCCAGAGTCATCTGCTCAATAATGGAATCACGGTCAATGCCGGAGGCCATACCGCCGAAGCCTCGCAGCGATGTATTCCCCAGACTGCTGGTGCTGTTGGTACTTGATATACTCGCCATCTCTGTATCTCCTTTCATCTCGCCTGCGGTGTGCCGAATCTTCCCTGAACCGGCAGCAGCGCCCTTCCATGGTGGACTTCCCGCATTCTAAATATCTTGAAAAAATCATTTTCAATCTATATCCATACTTATTTATCGACATGTTACCTAATAAAAATAATAGCAGGACCCCAACTTGATTGCTTTTCAGAAAAAAATCATTTTTAATCTATACTTATTTATTGACATGTTATATAATAAAAATAATATGGAAAAATCATTTTTACTATTTTTATATTTGGAGGTACCGCTTTGTCTATCATAATTACAGTTTCCAATCAGAAAGGCGGCGTTGGCAAAACCACCACATCGGCGGCGCTCATATCAGGACTCTTTCTCCACGGAAAGCGGGTTCTCGGTATTGATCTTGACCCCCAGGGCAATCTTGGGTTCTGTCTCGGCGCCGGCATGTCCAGCCCTCACACGGTTCTTGATGTGATGAAGGGATCTGTTCCTGTACTCAAAGCCCTTGTCCGCTGTGATTACGGAGATCTGCTGGTTTCTGATATCACCCTCAGCAGCAACGGTCTACACAATGTGACATCCAACCGGGAGTGCATCTTAAAGGATGCCCTAAAGCCGGTTCTTGATTTTTATGATTATATCGTCATTGACACGCCGCCGGCTCTGAATATCCTGACGGTCAATGCCTACGCTGTGTCTGACTTTTTGATTATTCCCATGGCTTCCGACATTCTCAGCCTGGTGGGCCTTGCCCAGCTGAAGGAAACCATTGAAACTGTGCGGGATTCCTATAATCCGGGACTCAATGTCCTTGGGATTCTTCTCACCCGGTTCAATCCCCGCACGCTTTTGTCCCGCGATGTTCTCGAGATGGCCCAGCAGCTTGCAAGCCAGATCCAGTCACGGGTCTTTGACACGAAAATCCGCTCCGGAGTTGCGATTGCAGAGGCTCCGGCTCATGGCGAGAGCATTTTTTCATATAATCCCCGCTCGGCAGCGGTAAAGGATTATCTGGCCTTCTTAGAGGAGATCGGGCCGGAGATCCATTTGAAGGAGGTATCACAATAATGGCTAAAAAAACAAACAAGACATCCCATGTCATGGATCTTCTGACCAACGGCGCGTCTCCTGAGGCCGAGGCCTCAGAATCGGCAGCAGAAGCCGTTTCTTCCGGACAGGAGAAGAAAAGTGATGTCCAGTCCCACACAGTCACCCCGGCTAAAGTCACCGTAGTAGACGAGGGTAGTATGAATGACCGTGTCTCCCAGGAGATTCTGGGCAAGCTTACAGAGGAACTGGAAGAAGAGACCAAACAGGAGCAGCCTGCCGGGGGGCCAGAGGCTGTCTCTGAACATGATGACACGCCAGCAGTCCAAGAGATGGCACAGGATATGGCCGGTGAAGCACCAGAAAGCCCGGCAGCAGGTTCTGAACCAGTGTCCGAGGAATCTAAGGGCTCCGCTGTAAATGATGAGGTACAGGCTTCCTCCGATGTTCAGGAACCGGCGGCGGATACGGCTGAGACTCCCGCACCGGAGGCATCTGAGCCCGTTGCGGCCCAGGAGCCGGTGAAGGAAGAAGAACCGGCTGCGCCTAAGACTCCCGAGAAGCCTCCCCATCCGATTATACCGGAAAGTCATTTTGGCAGCCATACTAAGAATAGGGAGTACCGCTTTGTCAATGTCATGGAACAGCTTCTTATGCGCCAGGATTTAGATGCTGTCCTAAGACAGCACAATGTCTGCACTTGCCCGCGCTGCATGTCTGATGTCTGCGCACTGGCTCTCACCGGACTTCCGTCCAAATATGTGGTAACCAGCAAGGATTCCATCTCTCCCCTTCTCAGCTATTATGAGAACAAGTATAAGATTCCTGTTCTCACAGAGCTTATGAAGGCCTGCAATAAGGTTCGGGAGAATCCGCGGCATAAAAAAGTCTGATATCAGCTCCAACAACAACTAAGGCACCTCCTATTGGAAGTGCCTTTTCTGCTTGTTCTATTCCCACAGTTCCCGCCCTTCCTCTGTGAGGACGCGGTCCACCTGCTGATTAATATTCTCCTCCGTAGCCGGAAGATATCCTGTCACCATCTGGCTGCCCCTCTCCTGCCTTGCCTGGATCATGAACAGTTCCCAGTCTTCTCTGGATTCCTCCATACCGTTGACATAGTACCGTCCTTCACCAGCTTCGTCAAGTTCCACGGTAAAACTCCAGATATTGTCAAACACAGGACTAATATACTTCATCTGGAAAAGATTCATGTCACCGCTTCTCTCCAACATCTCCAGCCAGACTTCCTCCCCTTCCGGGTCCAGGTACAGAGCGCTTTGGCTCCCATCATTGTCCGGCATATCAAACTCCGCCGATAACTGAAATTTTCCGTCTTCGGGAATCCATACTGCCACCTGACACAGGCTTCTGGCTTCCGCGGCGCCCCACATGATAATCAGGTCCTGATATCCGTCCATATTCAAATCTTCCAGCTTAAAAAACTGCTGAAGCTGTTCCTGGGCAGAAGACACATTCTTCTTTCCTGATGTCTTTTTCGGGGCGGCTTTTTTAATCTGCGACTTTACTGCTTTGCGGTACTTGTCATAGGCCTCCACTCCTGTCCCTTCAGAGCCTACATAACGCCCATCAGACGCAAAGGTATTGAAGCACATGGCGCCATCGGGACCCATGTAATATTTTTGCCCATCGGATTTGCTGGCAACCCATCCGGTCTTCATACGTCCCTTGGCATCCACATAGTATATCTTTCCGCTGTCCTCGATCCACTCGTCCTCTGCCGGATCGTCAGGACCATACATATACATCCAGTACTTCCCGTCCTCTGACAGTTCCCACACTCCCTCATCTGCGGCCCAGGCTGTAACAGTGCCTGCCGCCGCTATGAGAAGGGCAAAAAAGGCCCCGGCTATCTGCTGTCTCACATTCACCTCTCCTTTCCTGCCTTTGGTTCTCAAAACTTCTTACTCAAATTCCCCCGACTCCTTGGCTTTTTCAAATCTGGCCAAAAGCTTGTCGATTACATGAACCAGGTTGCCGATTTCAGGCTTGGTCAGCTGCTCGTCTGCTCCCAGCTGTTCTCCCTTAATCCGCATCTGGTCGTCAATAAGAGACGAGAAAATAACTACAGGAAGATGCTTCAGTCTTGGATCATCTTTGATCAGTTTCGTCAGACGATGTCCGTCCATCTCAGGCATCTCGATATCCGTAATAACCAAATTTACTTTGTCGAAAAGATCTGAGTCATGGCGGATACCCTTAAGATAATTCCAGGCTTCCTGCCCGTTGTTAAAATCGGTTACGTCTGTAAATCCGGCCCGCTGCAGGGCATCATCGATCATCTTCTGCAGGAGAATGGAATCCTCGGCGATCACCAAAGGCCTGTCACAGATAGGTCTGTCGCCCATCTGCTCCACCTCAGAGATCTGGATGGAAGTCTCCGGGGCAATCTCGGCAACGATCTTCTCAAAGTCCAGAATCGTAACCAATTCCCCTGCACACTGAGCAATACCTGTTGCCACGCCTTCCTCGCCGTGAGTCAAAGTCTTATCCGGCTTCTGGATATCTTTCCAAGAAATACGGCTGATTCCTTCAATGCTCTGAACCCGGAAAGCCACTGTCATCTTGTTGAAATTGGTCACAATGAACAGATCCCTGGTCTTGTGCTCCAAATAGTCATTGGTCAGATAATATCCAAGATCAATTACTGTAATCAGAGTGTCCCTCGGTTTGAAGATACCCTCCACTGCCGGATGAGCATGAGGCATAGCCTTTACTTTCTCGGCCATCATAATCTCTTTTACCTTAGCCACATTGATCCCGTAAAACTCTCCCTGGATGGTAAACTTCATAATCTCAATTTCATTGGTACCTGATTCAAGAAGGATTCCCTCTTTTTCTTTCTCCACTTTAATCCTCTCCTCTCTAGAGATGCTTTTCCGGCTTCCCTACGGTGCGTATCACCACATCGCCGTTTGCAACATCAATCAGCATAGTTCTTGCATAACCGCCGCCTGTATCCTCGGCCGAGATGCGCAGTCGTTCTTCCATCAAAATCTTCTTTACCATAGCTGCGTTTCTCAACCCGATATTGCCGAAATCAGAGCCTCCTTTCATCTCAAACATCTTGGCTCCTCCGGCGATCTTTACGATAGTCCGGCTTTTCACCATGCCGAAGGCTGTAAGCTTGCGCACAGTTTCCTTTATTCCGCTGTCAGCGTACTTGAACACCTTGGTGTCATTAGGATCCACCCTGGCGGGAAGCATGATATGTAAAAGAGCACCTAATTTGATGGCAGGGTCATAGAAACTAATCCCAATACATGAGCCAAGGGCATAAGTAATGATGCGGCTGTCGCCCCTGGCGAATTTCATATCACCAATACCTACTTTTAATTCTTTGTCAGCCATTATGAAACCCCTAATTTCTCTAAGATACTGTTAAGGGACTTGATGTCTGGAAGCATCAGGAGTCCGTCGGACAGCTTTTGGCCATCCATAATAAATTCTGCGTTAATGTACATTAACTTATCCGTCTCGTAACCATACTCCGCAATAGGAACCGTCAAAACGCCTCCCAGCATATTCACCGTGGAACTGGGAACAGACAGATCAATCTCCACTCCCACAAGCTGGGTAAATGCATTGACATAAGAACATATGATAATGTTGCCTATCTCCTCCAGAGCAGAATAAGCAAGTTCATCCAACTCCATAAAAGAATCGTACTGTCTGCCAATAAGCTTATCAAGAACCGCATTAGCCAGATCCTGTTTAAAGATAAAGAGCATCAATCCCTCTACCTCATTGGACATGGTTACCAGAGTGGCAGTCACAAGCTCCTCCATATAGCCGATCTTGTCCACGGTCTCCTCATATCCCAGAATATTGACCTCCGGGATAGAAATGCGTATCTCCTTCTGCAAAAGCTTAGACAAAGCCGTAGCAGCATGACTCGTGCCGATACTGCTGATCTCCTTCATAACATCTAACTCCAGAAGATTCATATCTTCATATTTTTTTAATCTCATAAGCACCTCATATTCTTTGATTCACTGCTGCGGCTAACCTCTTAGGGTATTGATGGTGGTCTCGATCTCGTCGGAAGTCTGTACCATCTTAAGGGCATAGCTGTATGCTCTCTGACACTCGATCATCTTTACCATCTCTTTTGCCAAGTCCACCCCGGAACGCTCCAGCACTCCGGACTGAATCTGCGGACTTTCGACCAAGACAGGTTCCATGCCTTCCGGAGCCGCATATTCGTTATCTCCAACACTTATGAGACGGCTGGGATTAGAAAAGGTGTAGGTGCTGATTCTTGGCTTATCCTCATCCTCCTCATCCACGTCTTCCTCTTCCTCCGGCTCATAGTCCTCCTGCATCATCTCCAGCATGCGCTGAATATCCGGCACATCCGCCTTTAAGGGCTCCCCGTTCTGGTCGAGAACCTGCTTCCCCCCCTCGGTCATAAGGTAAAAGCCGTCTTCCATCTCCGCCCGGTAAAAATGGCCGCTTCTGGTGTATGTAATCTGTTCTGTGACCGGATCCCTCAGCATAAAGAAGGCATTGTTGTCCAGTATGGCAAAATCAATGGCGCTGTTGGTAGGGGCAAGA
The DNA here is from genome assembly GCA_022796015.1 of Hungatella sp. Classification (GTDB taxonomy): domain Bacteria; phylum Bacillota; class Clostridia; order Lachnospirales; family Lachnospiraceae; genus UBA3402. The sequence goes on from JAAWHU010000008.1 coordinate 59,988, forward strand.
GCCCCGGTGCTGTAATTGGCATAGGTGCGCTGCATTCTGACTCCGTTGCCTGCCATAAGTTCTGTTACGGCGTTCTCGGAATCATTGAGATTATAGTTAAGCAGGTCTGAAAAGGCAGCCGTCTTAGGCTTAAATCCATCGTTGTTGACGTTGGCCAGATTGTTGGCTACCACGCTCATCCGGGCCATAGAGGTGCCTGCGCCCAGAGCGCCGGTATAAAATGACTGGTTCATATGATCTGTCTCCTCCCTTACAATCTGCCTACATCGGTTGCGGCCTTGCTCATGATCTGATCATACATCTTAAGAACCTGAGCCGCACTCTGCAGCGCCCTCTGAGATGTCATCATGGATGTCATCTCCTCTATCATATCCACATTGGACTTCTCCAAAGCCTGCCACAGCACGGAAGGCGACTCCACCTCCTGAGGCGCCTGGCCTGTTGAGAACAAACCATAATCCTCCTTGTGAAGCTGTCCGTAGTCCTCAAAGTCTACGATCCTTAGAGTCCCCAGCTCTCTGGCCTCAACCTCTTCCACCTCTCCGTCTTCGCCGGCACTGCTGCGTCCGGGTACCCGGATCACTCCCCGGCTGTCCACGTTAAAATCCTCCGTATCGATGGCAATCGGGCCTCCCTCCGTGCTCTGGACTCTCCCCGAACCGTTAAGGGCCAGATACCCCTCGTCATCTACATAAAAGGAACCGTTCCTGGTATAACGGACCCCTGCCGGAGTATCAATGCAGAAAAATCCTTTGTCCATAAGAGCGAAGTCAAGAATCCCCTCTGTCTGATCATAGCTTCCCTGCTCATAATTTACATACGTTCTCTCAGCCGTCCGAATCTTGGAGGTAGTGGCAAGGGGCTGCGGATTCTCCTTATAACGCCGCCCGGTCCGATAAAGCATCTCCTCCTGAAACGTGGTACTGACCATCTTATCCCTCTTATAACCCGGAGTCTGGATATTGACCATATTATTACTGATTACATTTAGATTTCGACTCTGAGTCAGCATTCCTGACGCCAGATTATAAAATCCCTGGTACATTCCTGTCTCCTCCTTTCATTCCATATATCATGTATAACTGCTCATATAAGCCTTTAGTTTGCGGATAGCCGAACTGTGGATCTGGGAGATGCGCGGTTCGCTGACACCCAGAATCTGGGCAATCTGCCCCATATTCAGTTCCTCCATGTAATACAGAGAAATCACCATCTGTTCTTTCTCCTTTAGACTTTTCACCGCCTCCGCCAGAACCTGACGGGACTCGATCTTCAAAAATGCCTTCTCCGGCTGAGAATCCGTATCCCCGCTTGAAAGCTGCAAAGACTGATGCTCTCCCTCATCATCGGTTATCATATCAAGAGAGAGAACGTTCATCATTACGCTCATCCGCTGGAGCTTTCGGTATTTTCTGATATCCATCCCCAGAGCTGCGCTTACTTCCTCGTCGGAAGGCTGACGGCCCAGGCTGCGGCCTAAAGAAACCTGAAGCTCCTCCATGGCCTTCACCTGCTTGCGGAAATCCCTGGGCATCCAGTCATTCTTTCTCACCAGATCAATGATCATCCCCCGAATACGCCTGGATATAAAAGTTTCAAATTTATTATCGCGCTCCGGGTCGTATCTGTCAATACCTTTCATGATGGCGATAACGCCTTCATTAATAATATCCTCCATCTGGAGAGAGCCGGTGTAAACATTGCGCATCTGGACTGCAATCGTTTTTACTATATAAAGATAACGGAGCACCAGGGCCTGCTTAATCTCAATTCTGCCCTCTGCTCTATACATCTCAAGTAACTCTTCATTGGTCTTTTCTGCCAAATAATCTGTCTGAACCATGTTCCGTCATCTCCCTATGGCCGGTCAGGCCCCCATTCTTCCCCGGTTCTCAAGAGTCAGGCTGCCAATAGACTGTATCTGTACATTATTGGAGATCTCATTAAAAGAAAGGACTCTTACGTTGGGGTAAAATTGTTCAATCAGCCGGTAAAAATGGACCCTCATCACCTGTGAAGTCAGGATAACCGGACTTTGAGAAAGCCCGCCGAACTTCTTAAGCTGTCCCGTCAGCTGATTAATCAGACTTTGAAGCACATCAGGACTAAGAGCCAGATAATACCCCCTCTCTCCCTTTGACAGACAGCCCACCATGGTACGCTCCAGCTCTGAGTCCAGAGTAATGACCTTCATACTGCCATCCTCGCAGTACAAACGGGTAATGGTACGCTTTAAGGCCGTCCTGATATTCTCAATCAGACCATCCACATCCCTGACCGGAAGGCCTGTATCTGATATGGCTTCCAAAGCTGTCTCAATAATCGTCTCTAAATCCTTAATAGGTACGCCTTCCTTGAGAAGGCTGGTAAGTATCTTCTGCATCAGGCTGTAGGAAATGAAGTTGGGGAATGCCTCCTCAATCAGCTCCGGTGACGTCTTCTTAATATTCTCCACCAGGTGAATCACTTCCTGCCTTGTGATCAGCTCAAATGCATGCTGCTTCACCACCTCAGAAAGGTGGGTTACCAGCACAGACAAGGGATCAATTACGGTATAACCATAGATCTCAGCCAGCTCCCTGTCCTCAGGGCGGATCCACCTGCTAGGAATACCATATGCAGGTTCTATGGTTTCGATACCATCAATCTCCTTCTCCGGGTTCTCCGGCTCCAGAGCCAGATAATAGTCAATGAGGATTTCGCCTTTTGCCACTTCCTCCCCTTTGATCTTAATGCAGTACTGGTTGGTATTCAGACCCGAACTGTCCCGCAGCCTTATGGAAGGAATTACAAACCCCATGTCCTGGGCATACTGTCTGCGGAATATAATGATTCGGTTAATGAGACGTCCGCCCACAGACTCATCTACAAGAGGGATCAGACTGTAACCGAACTCCATCTCAATAGCCTCCACTGATAAAAGGCTGTATACATTGTTCACATCTTTGAAAAATTCTTCTTCACTGACAGGCTTCGGCGCCTCCGGCTCCTCCGCTCCCATATCAAGGTCAGGAGAGAACCCCCGCAGAGTGGTTCCTCCGGCTCCTCCCGCTCCCGCCAGGGCAAGCTTGGGCTCTTCCTGAATCCGCCTGTACAGATAAAAACCAATGCCCTCAAGTCCTAAGGAAACCAGAAGAAGCTGAAGCACAGGCATGCCCGGAATCACAGTAAGCACCGCAATCACAATACCGCTGATCATCATAGCGATGGGCTGAGCCATAAACTGCTTGGAGATATCCTCATTCAGACTTCCCTCGGACACGGCTCTGGTAACGATCATACCCGTAGCTACAGAAATCAAAAGAGACGGTATCTGACCCACCAGACCGTCACCTACGGTTGCGATGGAATATGTATTGAGCACATTGCCTATGGTATCCCCTGACTGGATGATACCTATAATACTTCCACCGATCAAGTTAATTGCCGTGGTGATCAGGGACATAACGGAATCGCCTTTTACAATCTTTGTGGCACCATCCATGGAACCATAAAAGTCCGCTTCTCTCTGGATCTTCTCACGGCGCTGCTTGGCCTCCTGCTCGTCAATAAGACCCGAATTCAAGTCTGCATCAATGGCCATCTGCTTACCGGGCATGGCATCCAAAGTAAACCTTGCCGCTACCTCGGATACACGCTCGGCGCCTTTGGTAATAACAAGGAACTGCATCAGAACAATAATCATGTAGATAACCATACCTACTACGACATTGCCCTGAAGGATAAAATCACCAAAGGCCTTAATGATCTTTCCGGAGGAACCGGCACTGGTAAGAATGTTCCTTGTGGTGGATACATTGATACCAAGACGGAATAAGGTGGTAACCAGAAGGAGAGACGGAAAGATAGAAAACTCCAGCGCATCCTTGATGGTCATGGTGATAATAAGGATCATCAGTGAAAGAGACATATTCACGATAATCGCCACATCCACCATAGCCTCCGGAAGAGGTATGATCAACAGCAATATAATTGTCAATACAAACAGTACTATGGAATAGCTCAGTAACTTTTTCATGCAAAAACTCCATCCATCTATCATTCATCTATTGGAACATATCTTCCCTGTGGCTGGCCTTGTAGATATATACAAGAATCTCCGCCACCGCTCCATAAAATTCCGGCGGGATCTCCCGGTCTATGTCACAGGATGCATAAAGAGCTCTGGCCAAAGGCCTGTTCTCTATGACAAACACTCCGTTCTCTTCTCCGATCCGCACAATCCGCAGAGCCACCTGATCCTGTCCCTTGGCCAGCACCATAGGAGCTCCGTTCTGCTCCGGATCGTACTTGAGAGCCACTGCAAAATGGGTCGGGTTCCTTATGATCACGTCCGCCTGAGGCACCTTCTGCATCATCCTGCTCATGGCCAGCTGACGCTGGATCCTTCGGATACGGCTCTTGATCTCAGGATTACCCTCCGTGTTCTTATATTCTTCCTTTACTTCCTGCTTCGTCATCTTCAGATTCTGAGCATGATCCCATCTCTGATAAAGGTAGTCAAAAAACGCAACGACGGCAAAGGCCATACACACCTTTACCACCAGATCAAACACTAGTTCCAGCATATGGCCCGATGAAGTATAAAGGTTCATATCAATCATGCGGGATACCTGAACTAAGTCATCTTTTATTAGATTATACAACAAAGCCAGCAACAGTGCAATCTTAATCAGATTCTTGGCCAAATCTACCAGCTTTTTTATGGAAAACATTCGTTTAATTCCGTTAATGGGATTCAGCTTGCTGAATTTAGGCCGTATCAGCTTAAAGCTGATATTAAACCGGGTCTGGATTCCATGGGCCAGGATCCCTAAAAATACCGACATTAACAGAACCGGCATGGAACATTTGAGTACGGCTATGGCCATGTAGGTAAAGATATGGGGCGAGGCGCCAAGAGGATCATCGGTCCCTACCAGAGAAAAGAAATGGCTGACACAGTCCCTTGCCGTCTTATAGATCATGGGAAGCATCAGTTTCACCATATAAAATACACCGAACAGCATCACCACCGTAACAGCATCTTTGCTTTGGAAGATATTACCATCTCTCCTGGCATCTTTCAGACGTTTCCCGGTTGGTTGTTCGGTCTTTTCCTGTCCATTGGACTCCGCCAAGCTCACCACTCCCTTCTATCTGCCGGTATCTTTTCAAACCTTTAACTCATCAGAACAATGAGACGTTCCATATATAAAAACATATTATTTAGAATCATATACATTCGATCCGCCATAGGACTGAACATAAACACAAGCATGGACAGGCCTACTAAGATTTTCAGCTGAAAGTTTACTGCAAACACATTGATCTGGGGAATCATACGCATAAGAATTCCCACGGCTGCTTCCGTAACCATCTCCATGGCAATAATAGGAAATGCAAGCTGCAGCCCCATGACAATATTGGCCTTGAAAATCTCGAAAATCATTCTGGGTATCTCCGGCGGCATAGCCACCTGTCCGAAGGGAATCAGTCTGGCCGAGGTAAAAATCAAGGCGATAAACCGCACATGGCCGTCGGTTGCCAGAAACAGCAGAAACAAAAACGCGTAATAGAGACCCACGGAAACTGTCATCTGGGTACGGGATGTCGGATCGTAGGACTGTGCCATGGACAAGCCCATGGTGTGGTCAATAATACTGGATGCATACCGAACGATCATAAAGAAAAGCTCCATGGAAAACCCGAGGACAAATCCGATCAGAAGCTCTCTTAAAAGCATGACTCCAAACTCAATCATGGTGGCAGGCTCCTGCTGCAAAGTTCCTCCAACTCCCACATAGAGCATCAGGGTCAACATAAAAATCAGCGCCCCTTTGAAGGCGCCGGGGATATTGGTTCTGCCTAGCACCGGATTAAACATGACTGCACCGGTCATCCGCATAAAAACTAAGGCAAACAAAATAAACATAAGCTAACTCCCTATAATCAGAATCAGCATATTTCTAAAAACATCCTGCAGGGTCGCCAGAATGGTGCTGCCAAGAAGTCCCATTACCACAAGAATGGAGAGAAACTTGGGAACAAATGTCATGGTCTGTTCATTAATCTGGGTAGCTGCCTGAAAAATAGCAATCACCACACCTACCACCATACTGACCAGCAGAAAAGGCATGGTCAGCTTTACTGCCGTCTGAAAAGTCTGATACATAATATCAAGAATCTGCAGTTCTGTCATAACTTCCCCTTTCTCCCTTCCCTGCCTGCCGCCTTCCTAGCGGAAGCTCTGGACAATACTGGAAAATAAAAGCTCCCACCCATCTACCGTCACAAAAAGCAGCAGCTTAAAAGGCATGGAGATCATAGCCGGCGGCAGCATTACCATACCCATGGACATCAGGGTAGTGGAGACGATCACATCCACCAAAAGAAAGGGAAGATAGATCAAAAATCCTGCCGTAAACCCTCTTTTTAACTCGCTTGTCATAAAAGAGGGCACCACCACGGTCAGAGGATAATCCATAGCGTTGTCCTGAATCTCGGTGTTGGACATCTGCACAAAATTATCCAATGTACTCTTATAGGTATTGCGGACCATAAATTCCTTTAGAGGAATCACCATCTGCTCTATCGCCTCTTCCTGAGTGATCTCTTCCCTCAGATAGGGCTGATAGGCTTCTTCATTGATTCTCTGTATGGTGGGATTCATAATATAAAGAGTTAAAAACAAGGTAATCCCTACAATTACCATGTTAGGCGGCGCCTGCTGTACTCCCATGGCGTTCCTGGTAAAGGAAAGAATGATGATGGTCCTGGTAAAGGATGTCATCATAACCACCATGGACGGCAGCAAAGCTGCCATAGTCAGCATAAACAGAATTTCCAGGGTAGGAACACTACCGCCGTTAAGCTGTGTCAGAAGGTCGCTCATCTGTCCTCCTCCTTCTTTTTCTGATGGTTTTTCAGATATTTGTCCAGAACATCCTGAAAAGGAAGCGGAACAGGCATATCCTGAGAAGGTATAGGAACCTTCATCTCAAACTCACCTTCCACCTCTGTCAAAAGCTGAATGCCAGCCTGGCTGACTCCAATGAGATAATTGGAATCCCCTATTTTTAAAAGAAGGATTTTCCGGTCCTGCCCTACCTGGATCTGCTCGATGATCTTCAGATTGCCAGAGCCGGAAGATTTCACCCACTGCCTGCCCAGCAGACGACTGCACCAGTATGCAAGCAGCAGCACTGCCGCCACGGTCAATACTGCGCGGAACAAAGTCAACCCTTCCATTCTATAAGCTTTCTGGGTTCAATTCCCTCGTCACAATCTCTGTGATACGGATTCCGAAATTGTCTTCTACTACTACGATATCGCCCTTGGCAATACATTGTCCGTTGACAAACAGATCCACCTGTTCTCCGGCCATTTTGTCAAGAACCACCAGAGTACCCTGGGTAAACTCCAGAATATCCTTAACTAGTCTCTTGGTCCTTCCGATCTCCACGGAAATCTCAAGAGGCACCTTCATAAGCATCTCCTGATTGGTCTTGTCTTCCTCTCCTGCTCCCGCCTCGTCACGAACCGGTGCGGAGGACAAGGGACGGATAATGGAATTGCCTGTATTTCCTGAGGCCCCCGTCTCTGCCGGCTTGGAGGAGAAGGTTTTCATCATCTCCATCATCTGAAGCTGAGTCTGCTGCATCTG
>JAAWHU010000009.1 GCA_022796015.1 Hungatella sp.
GGCCCTCTTAAGAGGGCCAGGTGCCATATCAGGGAACGGGGACTTGAGGAAAAGATTGAGACCAGGCTGGGAGATGGGGTAAAAACCCTTGCCCCGGGGGAGGCCGATACGGTGATTATAGCCGGAATGGGCGGAGAGCTGGTGATACATATTCTGGAGGAGGGACGAGCCCTCTGGGACACCGTAGATCAATGGATTCTCTCTCCCCAGTCGGATCTTGACAAGGTACGCAGGTATCTGGAGCAGGAGGGCTTTGTCATTGCAAGAGAAGATATGACTCGGGAGGACGGAAAATACTATACGGTCATGGAGGCGGTAAGGCCCTGTGTCCGGGAGAAGCTTGTGACTGAGGAGCTGCCGGAGCTTCGGGAGGCCGGATACCTGTACGGAGCCGGGCTTATCAGAGGAAGGCATCCGGTTCTCCTGGAATTTCTCGAGAGAGAGGAGAGACAGGTAAAGGAGATCCTTAAGAGCCTTGAGGCACAGGAAGGCGCAAGGGCTGCCGCAAGAAAAGAGGAGCTTACCAGGAAGCTTTCATGGATCGAAGCCGCACGTAACGAGATGAAAGGAGGAATGCAGGATGAAGTGCCGTGAGATTATGGACGCCCTTTCCCGTCTGGCGCCGGAATCCTATGCCTGTGCCTGGGACAACCCGGGACTTCTGGCAGGCAGGGCCGAGAGGGAGGTGTCCAAAGTACTGATTGCCTTAGACGCCACAGACCAGGCGGTGGATCAGGCAGTGAAGGAGGAGTGCCACCTTCTCCTCACCCATCATCCCCTGATCTTTCAGGCGCTGAAGAAGGTAAATGACCAGGATTTCATCGGCAGAAGGCTGATAAAGCTGATCCAGGCGGATATCAGCTATTATGCCATGCACACCAACTTTGACAGTGCTCCGGGAGGCATGGCTGATCTGGCTGCCGGGATTTTGGGACTGAAGGACACAAGCCCCCTGGAGGTTCTGGGGCAGGCGCCGGATACGGGCAGGCCATACGGAATCGGAGCCTGGGGAACCTTAGAAAAGCCTTTGACCTTAAGGGAGCTGGCCCTTATGGTAAAGGAACGGTTCTCCCTTCCCTTTGTCAATGTGTACGGAGCCTCCATGGAGGAGTGCATAGTCAGCCGGGCCGCAGTCTGCCCCGGCTCGGGAAAAGGCATGAGCGAGGCCGCCATAGCCGCGAAAGCCCAGGTTCTCATTACAGGGGATATGGGGCATCATGATGGAATTGATGCGGTGGCCAGAGGGCTGGCTGTTGTAGATGGAGGCCATTATGGCCTGGAGCATGTGTTTGTGGATTTTATGGAGCAGTATCTGAAGGAACAGGTAAGCTCCCAGCTAACCATAATAAAGGCGCCGGTGTCCTATCCGGTGACCTCTTGGTAAAGGAGGAAAGGCTTTGGAATATGTAACCATAGGAGGAAGATGTAAAGAGTACCAGGCAGGGACTACATACCTGCAGATTGCCCAGGAATACCAGCCCCAATATGAGAATGACATTATGCTGGTATCCGTGGACGGAAAGCTGCGGGAGCTCCATAAGACGGTAGAGCGTTCCTGCAGCCTGGAGTTTGTCACTGCAGCTGAAAAGCCGGGGATGCAGGCCTACCAGAGAAGCGCCAAGCTTATTCTGTTAAAGGCATTTTATGAGACAGTGGGAAAAGAGCGGATCGAGAAGCTTTCCGTGGATTTCTCCGTGGGAAAAGGGCTTTTTGTGAATGCAAAGGGAGATTTTACCCTGACTCAGGAGCTTCTTGACCGTGTAAAAAGGAGAATGCAGGACTATGTGGAGCAGGAGATCCCCATTATGAAGCGCAGCGTCAACACCGACGAGGCCGTGGGGCTCTTTGAGCGCCGTGGTATGCACGATAAGGCCAGCCTGTTCAAATACCGCATGGCTTCCAGGGTGAATCTCTACAGCATCGGCGGCTTTGAGGATTATTTTTACGGGTATATGGCTCAGAATACGGGATACATCCGTTACTTTGATCTGGTTCTCTATGAGCACGGCTTTGTGCTGGTGCTGCCCACTATGGCGGAGCCCAAAAAGGTGCCGCCCTTTGAGCCCAGCGAAAAGCTTTTCCAAGTCTTAAGGGAGTCCTCCAGATGGGGAGATAAATTGGGAGTGGGCAATGTGGGAGCCCTTAACAATGAGATTGCAAAGGGCAATGCCAATGATCTGATTCTGATTCAGGAGGCCTTGCAGGAGAAGAAGATCGGCCAGATTGCGGAGATGATCGCAGAACAGTCAAGCAAAAAATTTGTCATGATTGCAGGCCCATCCTCCTCGGGGAAGACCACATTTTCCCATCGCCTCTGCATTCAGCTGAGAGCTATGGGCATGAAGCCCCATGCCATCGGGGTGGACGACTATTTTGTCAATCGGGTGGACAGCCCCAAAGATGCCCAGGGCAACTATAATTATGAGATACTGGAGTGTCTGGATATCCGTCAGTTCAACGAGGACATGACCAATCTTCTGGCCGGAAAGACGGTGGAGATGCCCCATTACAATTTTATTACGGGAATGAGGGAATATAAAGGGGATAAGCTGACCTTAGGGGCCGAGGATATTCTGGTTATCGAGGGGATTCACTGTCTCAACGACCGGCTCTCCTACAGCCTTCCTCGTGACAGCAAGTTTAAAATTTACATCAGCGCCCTGACCCAGCTGAATATAGATGAACATAACCGAATCCCCACAACGGACGGGCGTCTCATCCGCAGGATGGTGCGGGATGCCAGGACCAGAGGCGCTTCAGCCAAGGACACCATCCGCAGATGGCCTTCTGTGCGCAGGGGGGAGGAGGAGAATATTTTCCCCTACCAGGAGGATGCCGACATTATGTTCAACTCTGCCCTGGTGTATGAGCTGGCCGTGTTAAAGCAGTATGCCCAGCCTCTTTTGTTCCAGATCCCCAAGGACTGTGAGGAATACTTAGAGGCAAAACGGCTGTTGAAATTCCTGGACTATTTTCTGGGAATCAGCAGCGAGGATATCCCTCACAACTCCATTGTCAGAGAGTTTATCGGGGGGAGCAGCTTTAAGGTGTGAGATGAGGATTCATATTCAGAAACTGTGCAGAGTGTTTAATCTGCTCTTGTATCTGCCTGTGATTGTGCTGTTGTGGACAGGTCTGGCCGGAAAAGACTATTCCTTGAATCAAAAAGAGAACAGCCGTCTGATCGGTGTAACCTATATGACCATGAATAATGAGTTTTATAAAATACTCAATGAAGAGATCAGCAACCGGGTGGAGATGGAGGGGGACCGGCTTGTGCTAAGAGACTCTGCCTTAAATGCAGGCAGACAGATTGAACAGATTGACGAGATGCTTAAGATGGGTGTGGATGTTCTTGTGGTGACTCCTGTGGACTGGAAAAGCCTGTCGGAAATCCTGAAAAAAGCAAAGAAACAGGGGGTCTATATTGTGGTTGTGGACACGGACTTAGAAGAAGACAGCCTTGCAGACTGTACTATCACCTCTGACAATTATTATGCAGGAAGCCTGGTGGGCCGGTATTTTCTCGAAGAGAATGAAAAATCCGATTTGATTGTCATGACCCATGATGCGGCAAAATCCGGGCAGGACAGGGTGAGGGGATTTTTGGATACAGTAGAAGAATGTGACGGGATTCGGGTGGTAAAACGCATTAACTGTGACGGACAGCTGGAGATTGCCATGCCCCAGCTTAAGAATGCCATAGAGGAGGGGGTCGTATTTGACAGCGTATTCTGCCTTAATGATCTGGCAGCCGTGGGAGCGGTGGCGGCCTTAGATGAGCACGGTATGTTAGACCAGGTGAAGGTGTACGGTATCGATGCTTCGCCGGATGCAAAGGCACTGATCAAGGAGGGGATGATGTCTGCCTCCTCCGCCCAGTTCCCTTCCCGTATCGGTCAGACGGCAGCAGATGTTATCTACCGGCTTTTGGCAGGAGAGCAGGTAGACAGGAACATCAGCGTATCCGTAGAGCTGGTGACAAAGGACAATGTGGAGGAGTACAGTATAGACAGATGGCAGTAGACAAGAGGGATTTTGATATGAATGAGGAATATGTTCCGAAGTATGTGCTGTCCATGATGAAGAATCTGAATATGGTCGTGATTCTTTATCTGACTATGGTGACGGCCCACAGCCTTTCAGGTTATATCTTTGAAAATTCCGCTATGGATTTTCTGATGAAAGTAAAGAGAATCCCTATGGAGCCATGGAAACTTCCCATGGTTTCCATAGGTCTGTATGTCTGTCTGCTTCTTTTAATGTCCATTCCAAGCAGGAGCAAAACACGTTTTTTACTGAAAACAATTATGGAACTGAGCATTGTATTTGCCATCAGCTATGTGCTGAATTTCAGCTATACAGGTCTGGTGCTTCTGATTATTGCGGATACTATGAGTTATTTTTCCGATATGAAGCAGAGAATATTGCTGGTGGCGTCCATATTTGTCCTTTACATGCTCATGGATTATGACCTGCTTTCTGCAAGGTATTCCATAATTTCCATAGAAGCCTGCTGGGCTTACTATAACGGGGAGACAAGATCCCTGCTTCTGGGATTTAAGAATATTCTGAACTCTTTCAATACCATTTTTTTTATCAGCTACACCATTGTGCTGATCCTGACAGAGGTCAGGGAGAAAGAGCGTGTGCTGGATCTCAACGAAAGGCTGAACCTTGTTAATCAGGAGCTGAGAACTGCCAATGAAAAACTGGAGGAATTTGCCAGGGAGTCGGAAAAGGCGGCGGAGACAAGGGAGAGAAACCGCCTGGCAAGGGAGATTCACGACACTTTGGGGCATTCTCTGACAGGAATTGCCACAGGAATCGATGCCTGTGTCATGCTGGTGGACATTGCTCCGGAAGCAACCAAAGAACAGTTAAAAGCCATCGCCAATGTGGCCAGACAGGGCATTAAGGATGTAAGGCGGTCCGTGAAGGCTCTTCGCCCCGATGCACTGGAGGCCATGGATCTTAAGTCGGCTTTGATTCAGATGATGGAAGAGACAAAAAAGTCTACGGGCGTGGAGATTGTCTATAGCCTGGAGACGAAATTGAAGAATTTCAATAAAGATGAGGAAGACGTTATCTATCGGATTCTCCAGGAATCCATTACCAACGCGATCCGCCACGGAAAGGCGGATAAGATAAAGGTACGGATAGAAAGAGAGTTTCAGATGCTGAAAATCCACGTGGAAGATAACGGCATAGGCTGTAAAAATATACAGAAGGGGTTTGGCCTGCACCATATGGAAGAACGGCTTGATATGCTGAAGGGTTCTTTAAGCTGTGGCGGAGATAAGGGATTTGTTATCGATGCAAGCATCCCTATCCGATGGGGGACGGAGGAAGAAAATGATTAAGATATTGATTGCGGACGACCAGGAGCTGATCCGGCAGAGTCTTATGATTATCCTGAACAATGAACCGGATTTTGAAGTCACAGATGCAGTGGCTAACGGAGTGGAAGTTATTCGTTCCATACGCAAAGACAGGCCCGATGTGATTCTCATGGATATCCGGATGCCGGAGATGGACGGAGTGGTGTGCACCCAGATCATAAAGGAGAATTATCCGGATATTAAAATTATCATACTCACTACCTTTGACGATGACGAATATGTGTTCAATGCCCTGAAATACGGCGCCAGCGGCTATCTTCTCAAGGGAATCTCCATGAAGGAGCTGGCAGAAGCCATACATAAGGTCTACCATGGGACGGCTATGATCAATGAAGACATTGCCTCCAAGGTGCTCCGTCTTTTTTCCAGAATGGCTCAGTCCAATGTGGCTATCCAGGTAGACGAGCGCCAGTCTGCCGATCTCAAGGAAAACGAGTGGCAGGTCATCGTGCAGGTGGGAAGCGGCTTGTCCAACAAAGAGATCGCATCAAAGCTGAACCTGTCTGACGGAACCGTCAGGAACTGCATCAGCACGGTTTTGAGCAAACTGAACCTTCGGGACCGGACACAGCTTGCCATATGGGCAGTGCAGACCGGCGCCGTCAACAAAGTCTTTGGAGATGGCAGTTAATGGAGCGGCGGACAGACGGGAATCATATGGTTCGGGCAGGCATCTGTGCTTTGCTGCTTTTAGCCGTCTGGATGACGGCCAGCGATACCTACAAAAACCTTCCGGGATTTTACGAGGATATAATACGGATCGGCGTCTTCAGCGACAGCTACTGGGAGGTACAGAACGGCTATTCATACCAGATACTGGAGGATGCCATTGCCCGGTTTGAAAAGGGGCACCCGGGTACCCGTGTGGAATATGTCAGCGGCATTACCAAGGAGGATTACTCTGAATGGCTGTCAGGCCAGATTATGAAGGGAGAAGCGCCGGATATCTTTTTTATTCCCGGAGAGCATTTTAATGATTTTGCCGAGGCGGGAGCCCTTAAAAACCTGACTCCGTTTATAGAGGGGGACCGTGAATTTCTGCCTGAGCGGTATTATGCTTCTGCGTATGAGTACGGGAATTATGGGGGTATACAGTATGCGCTGCCTTATGAGTGCGCTCCCAAGCTGATGTTTGTAAATAAGAGTATCCTGCAGAAAGAAGGCATAGCCATGCCGGAAAATCTATGGACCTGGGACGATTTTTACAGGATCTGCAGGGAAGTCACAAAGGATACGGATAAAAACGGTACTATAGATCAGTTCGGCACGATAGGCTATACCTGGGAGGATGCATTTGACTCCAACGGAGTTCTTCTTTTTGACGAGAGAGGGCGTGAGTGCTATCTCACCGACAGGAGGGCGAAGGATGCAATTTCCTTTATGGGAAAGCTGGAGGAGCTGAACAAAGGCTATAGCGTTCCCAGCAGAGAGTTTGCCTTGGGAAATGTGGTGTTTCAGCCCATGCTGTTTTCAGAATACAGGGCTTACAAATCCTACCCCTTAAGCATAAAAAAATACGCGGGCTTTGAGTGGGACTGTCTCACCATGCCTGCCGGTCCCGAGGGAAGCAACATTTCTCGTTTGGATACCCTTACCCTGGCCATGAGCGAATCCACGGTTCATGGCAGAAAGGCATGGGAGCTGATGAAATTCCTTACGGGCGACGAAGAGATTCAGTCGGAGATTTTTGACTATTCCGAGGGGGTACCCGTGTTAAGAGAGGTGGTAGAATCAGGGGGAGATTTTCCTCTGTTAAGTCATGCAGTGGAACAGGCGGTGGTGATCCCCCGGTTTCATGATTATGACGACGCAGTGGCAGAGGTGGACCGGGCGGTCAGGAATATTCTGGATGGAAGTTCCAACATCAATATGGAGACGATCATTCAGAATCGGAAGATTAACCGTTATCTTAAGGATAGACAGTGAGGTGTTTTTGGCGTTTGGGCGATTATCAAAAAGGGTTCTGCCGGGACTATGGTTTTGACATAAATATGACATATGTCATGTAAAGAAGTGACACATGGCAGAATAGAAGAGTGACACATGTAAGGTGAACATGTGCCACTTTTTTTATATACTGAATTCATCAAAAACATGGCAGGAGGGATACAAAGATATGAAGTACATATTGCTGGTAAGTCATGGGACCATGGCTCAGGGAGTCCGCAGTGTGCTGGATATGCTTGTGGGAGAAGGCAGAGAGGATATTCTGTCTACCAGTTTAAAAAACGGTATGGGAGCTGATGAGCTGGCCGAGAATGTGCGCCGATGTGTTTCCGTAGTCAAAGAGGAGGATGAACTCCTGGTGTTTGCCGACTTAATCGGCGGTTCTCCCCTGACCACTACGGCAGATGTGCTGGCAGAGGAAGGCCTTTTGAACCGCACCACTATGGTGGGAGGAATGAACCTGCCTTTAGTGGTCGGCGCCATAGTCTCAAAGGACAGTATGGAGACGGGAGCTCTTGTAGATATGCTGATTCCCGAAGCAAAAGAAGCGCTCCGCAAATTTACGGTGACGGTCAGCGAGCCGGAGGATGAAATCTAATAACCATATCCCCAAGGAAGGGAAAGAAGGAGGAAAATATGGCAGTATCGTTTATTCGTGTGGATGACAGGATGATTCATGGTCAGACATGTACAAGGTGGTCTCTGGAGTATCCCTGCGACGGGCTTATTGCAGTCAACAACGCGGCGGCAAAGAATCCTGTCCTCAAATCGGCATATAAGAGCGCAAGCGGGAAGAAGACTTTTGTGTGGTCCTTAGACGAATTTAAGGAAAAGAGCGAGAAGGTTTTAAAGAGTAAGGATAACTATTTCCTTATTACAAAAAATCCGCTGGATATGGAACAGATTCTGGTGCAGCAGGGATTTAAGCCGGGAATCTCCACGGTCGTTATCGGGCCCTGCAACGACAGGCCGGGGACTACAAAGCTTGGCAATAATCAGTCCATTACCCAGGAGGAGGCCCAGGCCCTGGAGAATATTATGAATGCAGGATATGAAGTGGAATTTGCTCTCTTGAAGGAGGAGGCAATCGGCAACTGGAAAAAGTTCAGAGGACAGTTTGGATTTCACTAAGGAGGGATCATTATGACCATCAGTTGGCTTCAGGCGGCATTGCTTGGTTTGTTTGCGTGTTTATCGAGTATGCCCGGTATGGGAGGCACATCCGTAGGTAACTATACATTTGGAAGACCCTTAATCGGCGGTTTTATATGCGGTCTGATCCTGAATGACATGACAACGGGAATCCTTGTGGGATGTGCGATGCAGGTAGTATATATTGCCTTGGTTACTCCCGGGGGAACCGTATCGGCGGATGTCCGGGCAGTGAGCTACATAGGAATTCCTCTTGCCATGGTTGCTTTAAAAAGCTATGGGCTGGAAGCTGCATCCGTGGAGGGCGCTGCTCTTGCCACCTCATTCGGCGCTATGGTAGGCACTCTCGGAACCGTGTTGTTTTACGGAACAGCTACCATTAATCTGGCGTGGCAGCATATAGGCTGGAAAGCAGTGGAAAAGAGGGAATATCACAAATTATACGTGGTTGACATGGTTCTGCCGTGGCTCTCTCACTTGATCTGTTCTTTTATCCCTACTCTGATCATGTGTAAGATGGGAACCAGTGTGGTGGAACTGATCAAGACCACTCTTCCCATGGATGGCATTGCCATGAAAACTCTGTTTACCGTAGGCTCTCTCCTGCCTTGTGTAGGAATTGCCATTCTTTTAAAACAGATTGTAAAACAGATGACAGATTTTATTCCCTATCTGTTCGGGTTTACCTTGGCAGCATCTATGGGAATCAACTTGGTATCTGCAACGGTAATTGCCGGAATGTTTGCAGTTATTAATTATAAGATTAAAATGCTGTCCGTAAATAAAGCGGCGGTTTCCGGCTATGACGATGATGAGGAGATCTGATATGGAAAAGAAGTTATCGAAAAAAGCCCTGACAAAGTCTTTCCATAATTGGTTCTACGGGCACCTGACCTGTTTTTCACAGGAACATATGCAGACATTTGGCTATCTGTGTTCCATGCTTCCTCTGGTAGAAGACCTGTATGATGAGGAAGAAGAGAAAGCGAAAGCTATGAATACCTACACAGCATTTTTCAATACAGAGCCCCAGCTGGGCACACTGATTGTGGGCATTACCGCAGGCCTGGAAGAGGCGAGGGCAGGCGGGACCGAGGATGTAGACGACGAGACCATCAACGGCCTTCGCGCCGGCCTTATGGGCCCCATCGCAGGCATCGGCGACTCCCTGGTAGTGGGAACAGTGATTCCCATTCTTCTGGGTATTGCCATGGGTATGTCCACAGGAGGTTCTCCTTTGGGTGCCATATTTTACATCATTGTCTGGAATCTGTTTGCTTATTTCGGAATGAGATTTCTGTACTTTAAGGGGTACAGCCTGGGCACTAAGGCAGTGGAATTTCTCATCGGCGCTCAGGGTGACGCTATCCGCGAATCAGTGTCCGTTCTCGGCGGAATGGTAATCGGCGCCGTATCCGCAACCTGGGTCAGCGTAGCTACATCGCTGCAGCTGTTAAATGATGCGGGGGAACCTTACCTGATACTGCAAGATAAATTGAATGAAGTGTTTCCGGGCCTTCTGACAGCCGTCTTTGTAATTGCATGCTGGTTTTTAATGGCCAAAAAGTAAATGTCACCTATTAAGGTTATGCTGCTTTTAGTTGTGGTGGCGTTTGTAGGCGTGCTGGTTGGATTCTTCAACCCGGGGCTGGTATATTAAGAGGCTGCAGGACAGAATAACAGGCGGAAAAGGATAGATTATGAGATATAAACTGATTTGTCTGGATGTGGACGGAACCCTTTTAAATGATGAGAAAAGGATTCCGTCTCCAGTGAAGGAAAGTCTTAAGAAAGCATATGATCTGGGGATCCAGATTGCTCTGGTAACGGGAAGAATGCCGGCGGCAACGGAACTGGTGGAGAGAGAACTTGGTGTTCCGTGTATTAAAGCCTGCAATGCCGGAACCTATATTCTTCAAGGAGATCAATGTATCCACGCAAGATATCTGGCTTCTGAGGTTATGGAGCGGCTCTATCAGGAGTTCTTTGGAAAGGAGCATCTTCCTCTCTGGATTTTTCAGGGAAGAAACTGGTATGTGACAAAGGTGGATTCCTACGTGGAACGGGAAAGCAGGATCATCTGCCGCAGGCCCGAGACTATAGACATAAAAGTTCTTGCCGAATCCTGGAAAAAGGAGAGCATGGGTCCTAACAAACTTCTGGCGGCGGCAGATGCTCTGACTATTGGCCGAATACAAAATGGGATGAAAGCCTTGGAGCTTCCGGGGGTGGACATGGCCCGTTCGGCGGACATTTATCTTGAGATATTTCCAAAGGGGGCCACAAAAGGGGAAGCACTGGAAGCAATCTGCAGCAGACTGAATATCCGTCGGGAGGAAACCATTGCCTTCGGAGATCAGGAGCTGGATATTCCGATGCTGAAAAAAGCAGGCACGGCCGTTGCCATGGGCAATGCCATAGAACCATTAAAAGAACTGGCGGATTTTGTGACAAAAAGCAACAATGAATCCGGAATCGCCTATGGGCTGGAACGATGTCTGGCCTTAAAATAATAGGAGAGAAATGATATATGGTAAAATTTGAATTTCAGGTAAAGGATTGTGCCGGTCTTCTTCCTGAGGCCGCAGGCAGGCTGGTAAAGGAAACGATTCAGTGCACAGGCAGAGTACAGATAAGAAAGGGAGACAAAAGCGGCGATGCTAAACTGATCTTTCATGTTCTTTCCCTTTCCTTAAAAGCTGGCGAGAAGGCTGAAATTCTGGTAGAAGGCGAAAAGGAACAGGAAGAGGCCGCCAGGCTGGAACGGTTTGTGAAGGAATTTCTGTAGAAAAGGGACACCAAATTATGTTGGACAATCAAAGCATTCTGTGGTAAAATTTCCTGGGAGTAAGACAGATGGTCGCTGCTGCGATACCGAAAGGCCGCAGGAGAGGAAAGTCCGGGCTTCACAGGGCAGGATGCCAGATAACGTCTGGCGGAGGCGACTCTAGGGACAGTGCAACAGAAATATACCGCCGGCATCGCCGGTAAGGGTGGAATGGCAGTGTAAGAGACTACCGCCTGTCTGGTAACAGGCAGGGCACATGTAAACCCCATCCGAAGCAAGACCAAACAGAGAGCATAAGGCGGCCCGTCTGCTCTCGGGTAGGTCGCTTGAGCCTGACGGCGACGCCAGGCCTAGATAGATGACCATCCAACGACATAACCCGGCTTATCGTCTTACTCTTCCATACAACAATAAAACAGAGACTTCCGCATACCACGAAGTCTCTGTTTTTCCTATGGGACGGACGTCTCCTTTATTTCCCGTACTTCTCCTCGCAGTACATGCACCGGTAGGTCTCCGTCGCTTCGTCGGAGAGACAGAAGATATGGGGCAGTTCCTGTTCGATGGAGGTGATGCACCGGGGATTCTTGCACTGGATCACATTGGTAATTTTTTTAGGAAGCTTTAAGGTCTTTTTTTCCACAATCTTGTTGTCCTTGATAATGTTGACCGTGATGCTGTGGTCAATATATCCCAGAACCTTTAAATCCAAGTTGTCCAGGGCGCCCTCAATCTTAATAATATCTTTTCGTCCCATCTTGCTGCTTTTGGCATTTTTAATGATAGCCACCTGGCATTCCAGCTTGTCCAGTCCCAGATGGTAGTAGATGTCCAGGCTTTTTCCGGCCTGGATATGATCTAAGACAATGCCCTCTTTTAATCCGCTGATATTTAACATGGTTGATCCACCTCCAGTAACGTCATAATCAGAGCCATCCGCACATACACTCCATATTGAACCTGACGGAAATAAGCCGCCCTGGGATCATCGTCTACCTCCACGGAGATCTCGTTGACCCTGGGAAGGGGATGAAGGACAAACATATGGTCCTTAGCCAGTTTCATCTTGGATTTGTCCAGAATGTAGCAGTCCTTTAACCGGATGTAGTCTTCCTCATTGAAAAAGCGCTCTCTCTGAACCCGGGTCATATAGAGAATGTCCAGATCAGGCATGGCCGCGTCCAGGTTGTCCACCTCGGCGAACTCGATGTTGCCGGCTTTCAGCACGTCTTCCCGGATGTACTCGGGAACCCGCAGCTCCGTAGGGGAAATGAGTACAAACTTTACATTGGGATAGCGCACCAGGGCGTTGATTAGGGAATGAACGGTGCGGCCGAATTTCAGATCCCCGCAGAGACCTACGGTCATGTTGTCCAGGCGTCCGAGGAGGGAACGGATGGTCATTAAGTCCGTGAGAGTCTGGGTGGGATGCTGATGTCCTCCGTCTCCCGCATTGATCACCGGTATGGAGGAGTGAAGGGAGGCTACCAGGGGCGCTCCCTCCTTGGGATGCCGCATGGCGCAGATGTCTGCATAGCAGGAGATCATGCGGATGGTGTCGGACACGCTTTCTCCCTTTGCGGCGGAGCTGGAGGCGGCAGAAGAAAAGCCAAGAACACTCCCCCCCAGATTCAGCATAGCGGCTTCAAAACTCAGGCGGGTTCGGGTGCTTGGCTCATAGAATAAAGTTGCAATTTTTTTTCCATCACAGACATGGGCATAACCGGGAAGATCATGTTCGATAGCAACGGCCAGATCAAGCAGCTTGTCGATCTCTTCCACAGTAAAGTCCAAAGGATTTAACAGATGTCTCATGGAGCTCTCCTTTTCTTATTGGTTTTTTCGCTGTTCCTATTATAGCGAATCAGGGCCCGGTTGGCTACTGTTTTTTTAAAGATAATTTTTGTGTAAGAAAACCGTAAAGAACATTAAGAATAAATTATGGGACAAATACCTAAAGAGAGTTGTAAGATAGTAATAATCTGTTAGAGAGGAGACTGACTTGGACGAATTACAAGAGAGAGTACCTATTATCGAAGTGAAAAATTTATATAAAATATACCGGGTGGGGGACACGAAGGTGTATGCCTTAGGAGGCGTGGATTTTACCATGTACCGGGGAGAATTCTGCGCCATAGTAGGTCCTTCAGGCTCCGGCAAGTCTACTCTTCTCAACATGCTTGCAGGCCTTGAGAAGCCTTCTAAGGGAGAGATTATCATTGATAAGACCCATATTGAGAAGATGAGCGAGAACGAATTGGTGGCGTTTCGGCGCAAGCGGGTGGGATTCATCTTTCAGTCCTACAACCTGTTAAAGACCTTGAATGCCGTGGAGAATGTGGCACTTCCCCTTTCCTTCAGGGGAATGGCTAAAAAGAAGCGCAATGAGATCGCCAAAAAATACTTAAAGCTGGTGGGGCTGGAAAAGCAGATGAACCATATGGCCAACGCCATGTCAGGAGGCCAGCAGCAGCGGGTGGGCATTGCCAGGGCTCTGGCAGTAAAGCCCAGAATTATCTTTGCCGATGAACCTACGGGAAACCTGGATTCCAAGACTACGATGGAGATTTTAAAGCTGATGCGTCGGATTGTCAGGGAGCAGAATCAGACTTTGGTTATGGTTACCCACGATAATCATCTGGCATCTTATGCAGACAGACAATTTCACATCGTTGATGGCAAGATTTTCAAGATTGAGGAGTGTCATCACAAAGAGGAAGAGGAGATTGAGTAATGAAGAAGACAATCATAGTAAGAGGGCTGGCATTTTTAATGGCATTTTTTCTGACAGCGGTTTGGATGCCGCCTGTGACGGCGAAGGCAGCGCTTATTGACACAAGCGACAATGAGGTGGTGATCTCCAAAAGCGTTCCTAAGGGCAAGACAGGGAAGAAGATGAACGTAACCTTTTCCGTATACAATGACAGCGGACAGGACTGGGAGGATGTGGAGGTAAGAATTTTCAACAACGGCTCCTATATCGCAGGCCCCAATGCTCTTGATGGAGAGTATGTGTTTCCTTTTGAGGTGACCACAGGCACCTTTGAAACCAAACATCTGGGGACCATAAAGGACGGAAAGGAGAAGAGTGCGTCTCTGCCGGCAAGGGTCCGGTCCGACTTGGCGGAGGGATATTACACCGTGGAGATTGAGGTGATCATAGGAGGAGACAAGTTCACCACCAGGGAGTATGTGAACATCTGGATATCCAAGTCCACAGGAGCCGACGATGAGGACGACGATGAGAAGGAAGTGGGATTCGTTCTGGGAGAGGGACAGTCTACTCCATACGGAGTCTACCCTAACGTAGTGAATTTTTCCATTAATATGCGCAACAACGGCCTCTCCGAGGCGAGAGACGTGAATGTGGCCATGGTATTGGACAAGGATACCAATGTGTTTCCCTTTGATATCAATGATGGCAATTATGACAGGAATTTTGAGAAGATTGCACCGGATCAGGTTGTGGAGCTGCCCTACAGCATGTCCATCCGTTCCGATGCTTACAGTGGTTACTATCCCATTAAATTCAACATCAATTACCGGGAGACGGCCACAGGAACCATTAAGACCGAGGAGCGAAGTTTTTGGGTCAGAATCAAGAATAAGGACAAAGACGATACCAGCGGAGACTTTAACGAGAATGACAGAACCAAGGCCAGAATCGTGGTGGACAGTTTTGAGACCATTCCCGAGACCATTATTGCAGGGGAGCCCTTCCGCCTTATTCTGAGGATGAAGAATGCATCTTCAAGCATTGCAGCCAGCAATATCCTGTTTGCTCTGGAATCGGAGAAGGTGGAAAACAGCTCCATCTTCACTACGGCATCAGGGTCCTCGTCTGTAGTAGTCAATTCTCTGGCCGCCGGGGAGGTGACGGAGCTTACCATCGATATGCTTTCCAGGGCGGGAATCGACCAGCGCTCCTATGCCCTTACCATCAAGGAAACCTACGACAGCCCGGAATTTAAGAATGCTTCGGAGTCCGTTACCATCGATATCCCTATTAAACAGATCGCCAGACTGAACACAGGGACTATGGAGGTAATGCCCGGCAATGTGACCGTAGGCTCCGAAAGCAATGTGATGTTCCCCATTAACAATACGGGCAAAGTGATTCTCTACAATGTGATGGCAGCTTTTGAGGCAGATTCCATACAGCCTGTGGATACCTATGTGGGCAATATTAAGCCGGGGGAGACGGGCAATGTAGATGTGATGATTTCTGCTGTGGCCGCCACCACGGACGACGGTAAGGTGAAGGTTCTTATTACATACGAGGACGAGAACGGCGACGTTCAGCCGGCAGTGGAAAAGGAGATTTCCCTGTTTGTTGCGGAGCCGGAGCCGGAGCTGGGCGGGGAGATTGATGTAGGAGATTTTACGGATGTTCCCATGGAGCAGGAATCCTTCCTTCGCAAATATAAGATGCAGATCGCGGTGGGCGGGGCCTTGGTTCTGGCAGCGGCAGCATGGCTGATGATCCGCCGGAAGAAGAAAAAGGCAAGACAGGAAGAGGACTTTGACGATGAGATTTCTTGATCTGCTCACAATGAGCGTCAATAACTTAAGGCGGCGGAAGCTTCGTACAGCCTTAACGGTTCTGGGGGTTATCATCGGTGTTGCCTCTGTGGTAATCATGGTGTCCCTTGGAATCGGGTTAAACCAGCTGATGTTGGAGATGTATTCCTCTTATGGGGACATGACTACGGTCAATATCTATTCCAACAGCCGCTGGGAAGGTGAATCCGATGATTCCGACCCTATGTATCTTAC
The DNA here is from genome assembly GCA_022796015.1 of Hungatella sp. GTDB lineage: Bacteria > Bacillota > Clostridia > Lachnospirales > Lachnospiraceae > UBA3402. The sequence goes on from JAAWHU010000009.1 coordinate 16,066, forward strand.
GGATGATGTGATGAAGCAGTTCGAGTGTCTGGATCATGTGACCGGGGTGTCCCCCATGCTGAGTACCTATGTGATTCTGAAGCAGGGACTCTATGAGACGAATGTGGATATCACGGGAGTCAGCCGGGAATATCTGGAGACGATTCCCTTGGGGGAGGGCCATGTGCCGGAGAAAGGCGGCGAGATGGAGCTGATCTACGGGAATTGTATTATCCAGTGGTTTAATAACAGCAAGACAGGGGACAGCTACTGGAGCACCGGGGAGATGCCTGACATAGATTATATGAATAAGCCTATGTTCGTGATCTTTGACACCAATGCTTATTATCAGTCCCAAAGCGGCGATGGCCAGACAAAGCCTCCCAAGAAATACATGATCAACGCCGCCGGCGTGGTGGAGGGAGGAATCGAGGATTACAACAATTATGCATACTCTGTCTACGCGGAGATCGAGGGGTTAAAAACCCAGTTAAAGCAGATCTATAAGAAGAATCCTATCCCGGGCCAGCCTACCAACAAAAAAGGCAAGCCCTATCCCTACTTTATCTACGACCAGGCAGTGCTCTTTGTGGATGATATGGAGAATGTCACCTCGGTTCAGCAGGCCGTAATCGATATGGGATATCGGGCCAACAGCCAGATGCAGTGGATTGAACAGTCCCAGCAGACCTATGATATCATTCAGCTGGTTCTGGGAGGAATCGGAGCCATCTCCTTGTTCGTAGCTGCCATCGGTATCGCCAATACCATGATGATGTCTATCTATGAGAGAACCAAGGAGATCGGAGTCATCAAGGTGCTGGGATGCGATATGGGCAATATCCGCAACATGTTCCTTATGGAATCCGGCTTTATCGGTTTTATGGGAGGCGTGGTGGGGCTGATTATCAGCTACAGCATTTCCTATGTGATGAACAATTTCCTGGGAATCGGCCAGATCATGATGGGAGTTGACGGGGATATCTCCAGGATTCCCCTGTGGCTGTCGGCCTCGGCAGTGGTCTTTGCCATCCTGGTAGGCATGGTGGCAGGATTCTTCCCGGCCTTAAGGGCCATGAAGCTAAGCCCCCTGGCTGCTATCCGCAACGAGTAGCCAACAGAAGGTCCTGTGCCGTTACTGTTTACACCATGACGAATCACTCCGCTGATTCGTCATGGGCCAGTAAAGTTTATGGGGCCAAAGCATATGCCCCATTGCCGCAGGCAATTTAAATTGGGCATATGCGGTTACGTTCACAGGGCACCTGTGAACGTAACCCTGTGCCAAATGGGGTGCGGCCACAGGCGAAATAGTACTTGCAATTCCCGTTAGAATCGGATATGATTAACAGTAGGAGCGTGCGACTGGCGGAACAGTGGGCGACCACAGGGGAGCACGTAACAGAAAAAAGCCGACCGCCTGGGCACCGTAATATAGGATGTCCAGGCGGTTTTTATGTTCACATTCATTTCTTAATTTAAAGGAGGAATCCCTATGAAAATCATTGATTTGGCAGAGGAATTACGGAGCAATCCCTATCCGGGCCGCGGAATCATCATCGGAAAGACCCCGGATGGAACGAAGGCCGCTGCGGCTTATTTCATTATGGGAAGAAGCGCAAACAGCAGGAACCGGGTGTTTGTGGAGGAGGGCGAGGGCATCAGGACCCAGGCCTTTGACCCGGACAAGCTTGAGGATCCCAGCCTTATTATCTATGCACCCGTGCGGGTACTGGGCAACAAGACAATCGTGACCAACGGAGACCAGACAGATACCATCTATGACGGCATGGATAAGCAGCTGACCTTTGAGCAGTCTCTTCGTTCCCGGGAGTTTGAGCCGGATGCCCCCAACTATACTCCAAGGATTTCGGGGATCATGCATATTGAAAGCGGTCTCTACAACTATGCCATGTCCATCTTAAAAAGCGATAACGGTGATCCTGCGGGATGCAGCCGTTTTACCTTTGCTTATCACAATCCCGGGGCAGGTCAGGGGCATTTTATTCACACCTACATGCATGACGGCAATCCTCTGCCAAGCTTTGAGGGAGAACCGAAGCTGGTAGGAATTATGGATTCCATAGAAGAATTTACGGACATGCTGTGGAACAATCTCAACGAGGATAACAAGGTATCTCTGTTTGTCCGCTATATCGATATCAAAACAGGAACCTATGAGACCAGAATTGTGAACAAAAATAAATAGATGCCTGTGGGGCAGATAACAAGGAGGAGAAGATCAATGAAGGAACTGGAATTGAAATATGGCTGCAACCCTAATCAAAAGCCGTCCCGGATCTTTATGAATGAGGAGAAAGAGCTTCCTATTACGGTGTTAAGCGGGAAACCGGGATACATTAATTTTTTAGATGCATTTAACGGCTGGCAGCTGGTGAAGGAGCTTAAGAAGGCCACAGGTCTTCCGGCAGCAGCATCCTTTAAGCATGTGTCGCCGGCAGGAGCGGCTGTAGGGCTTCCTCTGGATGAGACCTTGGCCAAGATCTACTGGGTGGATGATATGGGAGAGCTGTCTCCTCTGGCATGTGCCTATGCAAGGGCCAGAGGAGCGGACCGCATGTCCTCCTTCGGTGATTTTATTTCTCTGTCAGATGTGTGCGATGTGGATACGGCAAGGATCATTAAGAGAGAAGTGTCCGATGGGGTCATTGCCCCGGGATATGAGCCGGAGGCCTTGGAAATTCTTAAGGAGAAGAAGAAAGGCAATTACTGCGTGATTCAGATTGACGAGAATTATGAGCCGGAAGCCATTGAGCGGAAGCAGGTTTTCGGAATCGTCTTCGAGCAGGGCCGCAATGAGCTGGATATCAACAAGGAGCTTCTGGCCAACGTGGTCACAAAGAACAAGGAGATTCCCGACGAGGCAATGAGGGATCTGATGATTTCTTTGATTACCCTGAAATATACCCAGTCCAATTCTGTATGCTACGCAAAGGATGGCCAGGCTATCGGTATCGGCGCAGGTCAGCAGTCCCGGGTTCACTGTACCAGGCTGGCAGGCAATAAGGCGGACAACTGGTTCCTTCGTCAGGCTCCGCAGGTGCTTTCCCTCCAGTTTGTGGACAAGATCAAGAGGGCTGACAGGGACAATGCCATCGATGTGTACATCGGCGAGGAATATATGGATGTGCTGGCAGACGGCGCGTGGGAGAAGATCTTCAAGGTGAAGCCGCCTGTATTTACCAGGGAGGAGAAGCGGGCATGGCTTGATCAGATGAAGGGCGTGGCCTTAGGCTCCGATGCATTCTTCCCCTTTGGAGACAATATTGAGAGAGCTTATAAGAGCGGTGTGGAGTATATTGCAGAGCCGGGAGGCTCCGTGAGAGACGACCAGGTCATTGAGACCTGCGACAAGTACGGCATGGCCATGGCCTTTACGGGAATTAGGCTGTTCCATCACTAAAAGGATATCCGGGAAGACCGGAGGAAAGACAGAGGGCCAGGAAGGAGGTGGAGCGACTATGGAGACAGGGCTGGAGGGCCGCAGGCAGGAGATGGTGGAGCTGGTAAACCGGGAAGGGGAAGTGAGTTTTAACCGGCTGAAGGAATGCTTTCCTAATGTGTCCGAGGTGACCCTGCGCAAAGATCTGCGGTTTTTGGATGCAGGCCAGTACCTGATCCGGGTATACGGGGGAGCCAAATCCATTCATTCCACCTATGCCAATGTGACCAGCTATTATATGCGCAACAATCAGCATATTGAGGAGAAAAGCCAGATTGCCGGCAAAGCGGTAAAGCTGTTAAAACCCTATGATTCCCTGTATCTGGCTGCCGGGTCTACCTGCTGTGCCATAGCCCAGCACCTTCCCGATATTCCCCTGCGCATTGTGACAAGCGGCCTGGAGACTGCCATGGCACTGTCAAAGCTGAAAAAGGCGGAAATCCTGGTTCTTGGAGGGGAATTGGATCTGGAGACCATGGAGATGGCGGGTGCTAAAGTCATATGGGAGCTTGAGAATTTGAGGATGGATTATGCCTTTAACGGAACTTTGGGATACAGTCTGGAATACGGTTTTGGCTACCAGTCGGTTCACGCCCTTATGGTGGCCCGGCTTCTCTGTAAAAGGGCAGGGAAGATGGTGACGGTTATGGATTCCAGCAAGGTGGAGTCCATGAGAGCCCTGTATAATCTGGAGGCCGGCCAAGTGGATATTCTGATTTCCGACGACCGCTTGAGAAAGGATGCGGCAGGCAGGCTGGAAAGGCAGCAGGTTATGGTGATGTAAGGAGCAGGCAGAAAGAAAAGTTTCAACTTGAAACAGATGCCCCTCCATGGCCTTATGGGCTGACAAAAACAGGATATTTTGGAAAATTCACTATTGTAAAGGAAAATAAGATGTGCTACTATTGAATCGAAATGAAACATATAAGTTTCGAGACAAAACAGTGGTTATGAGTAACCTTCCAACTCCAGAAAGGAGCACGATCTTATGAAACACATCCTTATCATGTTCACAGACCAGATGCGCTATGACGCCATAGGAGCCCTGGGGAATCCGGCCATGCAGACGCCGAACTTAGACGCCCTTGTGAAAGATTCCGTGGTATTTTGTAATTGCGTCACCCCTTCTCCTGTCTGCGTTCCGGCCAGACATTCCCTCTATGCAGGGCAGTACTGCGCCCGCACCGGCTGCAACAACAATAATTCCGAGACTCAGTATAAGGGCAGCGGCTTTTATTCCCGGATTACAGAGGCCGGGTACCAAAGCTGCTGCGTCGGCAAGATGCACCATGAGATAGACCCTTACGGCCTTATGGGATTTGAAAGGCGTCTGTCCCAGGAAGAATTTTCTGATGCCAGAGATGATTATACCAAATTCATTCTGGAGAATTATCCCCATGTCTATGATTATCATGGTATGCGCAGCGAGATGTACTATGTGCCTCAGATTTCCCCCCTTCCTGCCAAGGATCATCCCACTCAGTGGATCGGGGACAGAAGCGTGGAGTACATTGAAGGCTGCGATTCCAATAAGCCCATGTTCCTCTTCACCTCATTTATCCATCCCCATCCGCCTTTCTGCCCGCCGGCGCCCTGGAATAAACTGTACCGGGAGGATCCGCCGGCGCCCTATTGTCCGCCCAAGGAAGAATTGGAGGATTACTGGGAGATCTTAGGAGACCGGTGCTCTCTCAGGCGTCTTATGATGAGTGACCAGGATGTGCTGCGCATGAAGAATTTTTATTATGCCTGCATCTCCTTCATGGATTATCAGGTGGGCCGCATTGTGAAGGCGCTGAAGGACAAGGGGATGTATGAGGATACCCTGATTCTTTTTACCAGCGATCACGGGGATATGATGGGAGATTATCAGGTAACAGGCAAGAGAACCATGATGGATTCCTCCTGCCGGACTCCCTTTATCTGCCATTATCCGGGCATGGTTCATGAGGAGCGTCATGACATCTGTTCCTTAGTAGATGTGGCTCCCACGCTTCTTAGCTACGCAGGAGCCGGCTATGATCCGGCGGAATTTGATGGGATTGACCTTTTTGGAGGCGGGCGCCATGACCATGTGTATTCCCAGTACGGCTGCGGTGAGGACGGGACATATATGGTTACAGACGGTGTGAACAAGCTGGTGCACCGGATGAAATCGGGCCGGTATTTTTATTTCCACACCGAGGAGGCTGAGCGGGACGGGAAGAATCTGTACGATCCTGAGAACCCGGAGGTGAAGAAGCTGAAGGAGCTTTTGGATGCCTACCAAATGTCGGACGTGAACAAATCAAAGAACAGCGAGACCCGGGAGCCTGCCACAAAGACTCATCCTCACTATGTGTCGCGTATTGACCACACCTTAAGGCATGACCAGGAAGCGGCGGAGATTCCCGAAGGATACGCCATTGACCTGGGATAAACCATGGGACGCCATGGCAGAAAAGGCGGCAGAGAGCAGATGAAGAACTACAAAGGCATCATTTTTGACTTTGATATGACGCTGGCAGACACGGCTTCGGTGATTATTACCCTTTTGAATCAGGTGGCGGAGGAGTTCGGATACCCTGCCATGGAGCCTCATAAGGTCCTGCCGGCAGTGGGATACGGTCATGAGATTATGCTGTCCCATGTGACAGGGGAGAAGGAAAAGGAAAAACTTCATAGGATGGGGGAGCGCTATCGCCAGGTGTGCAGGGAGCGGATGCCGGACATGATGGAATATTTCCCTGATGTGCCGGACAGCTTAAGGCGGCTGAAGGAAAGAGGATTGGTTCTGGGAGTGCTGTCTCAGAAGCCCCGCGACGCTCTCACAGGCTCTCTGGAAAAATATGATCTGAGGAAATACATTGATGTAGTCACAGGGTGTGAGGATGCCCCGGCCCATAAGCCTGATCCCGGCGGGCTGCTTATAAGCGCCAAAGCCATGGGCCTTTTGAAGGAGCAGATTATTTTTATAGGAGACCATCTGGTGGATCAGGAGACGGCAAGGGGGGCCCATATGGATTTTGCAGCCATGGTTCGGGAAACCACAAAAAAGGAAGAATTTGATCCTGAATTTGTAAAGGGGTTCTATGGCACGGTTGGGGAAGCGGTCCGGGATTTGTGCGGCCCGGACGTATTCGCTCTGGTGCGGAAAGGATAACCATATGAAATTATCGACAACTACAGCCATGTACAGGGACCGGCCTGAGGGCAGGGCGGTGATTCCTATTATGGACTCTGTAAAAAGGCTTCATAAAGTGGGATATGAGGATGTGGATTTTAATTTCTGTCTTATGAATCAGTATGATTTGGAACTGACGGGGCCAGGATGGCAGGACTGGGTGAAGGAGATGAAGGAAGTCTTGGCCCGGCTTAACATGACGGCAAGCCAGGCCCACACCCCCTTTTACAATGTGCTGGATCCTTCCAGCGTGAAGGATGTGGAGCACACGGAGGAGATGGTGCGCAGATCCATTATGGCTGCCGGGGAGCTGGGGGTGAAGGCCACGGTGATTCACGGGGGCACGCATTTCTTTGACAACGATTATAAAAAAATGGTCCGCGACAATGTGGAGTACTTAAAGCCCCATGTTGAGCTGGCGGCAAGGTATGGAATGAATATAGCCGTGGAGAATCTATTTGACAAGATGGATCCGGTCCTCGGCTACCGACGTCCCCGGTTCTTGGCCAGGGTGGAGGAGGTTCTCGAGGTGGTGGACACCTTAAGGCAGACTTATGACAACGTAGGAGTCTGCTGGGATTTCGGCCATGCCAATGAGATGGGCTGGAATCAGCCTCAGGCTTTAAAGATGATAGGGGACCGTCTGATTGCCCTTCATGTCCAGGACAATTACGGGGTGAAGGATGACCATCTTCTGCCTTACCACGGCACCATCCAATGGGAACCTGTGATGAAGACTTTAAAGGACATCGGCTATGAAGGAGTCTTTGCTTACGAGACCCACAAAGCCACCATGAGAGTGCCGGAGCAGGTATTAGACGCGCTGCTGGCCTATTCCTTAGAGCTTGGGAAGTATCTAATATCGTTATATGATGGCAGCTCTTGAGACTGCGGGGACTGGGCCGTGAGGTTTGTGTGCCCGGTCTGAAGAGTTAGTATGATGAGAGGTAAAAAGAATGAAGGATGGTTACTTTATTGCACTGGATACAGGCGGCACCAAGACCAATGCCCTGCTTTTTGACGAAAGGGGCCATATTCTTAAGCACATCCTGACAAAAGGCGGCGGCCCTATGGATGTGGGCATTGCCCAGTGCGGCGACAATACCATACAGGTCATTGAGCAGCTGAGAAAAGAGGTGCCGGCAGGCCATAAGGTAAAATCTATATACTGCAGCATTGCCGGCAGCAACTACTATCCGGGCCGGATGGATTCCTATATCCGCCCCAGGGTAAGTACGGATCATTTGAGAATCTGGGATGATGGGGAATGTATTATTACGGCTACATTGGGAAGAGCGGATGGAGGAGGGATGATCGCCGGCACCGGCGCCTGCCTGTTTATCCGCTACGGTCAGGAGTATAGGCGCATCGGAGGCTGGGGGTATCTGCTGGATTCCACGGGAAGCGGATATACCATGGGCCAGGCCGCCCTTAACGCCGTGGTCCGGGAGGCGGATGGGAGAGGGGAGAAGACCCTGCTCACAGAGCTGATCGGAGAGCGGATGGGAGGAAAGCCCGACGAGAACCTTCCTGCCATCTACGAGGGAGGAAGAGCCTACATCGCCTCCTTTGCAGGCTGTGTCTTTGAGGGAAGGCGAAAAGGGGACCCGGTTAGCTGCCGGATCTTCGACTGGGCAGTAGGCTGTCTGGCAGAGCTTACCTTTGCGGCGGCGCCCTATTATGAGGGAGAATTTCCCATTGCCTTAAACGGCGGGCTTTTCCAGGCATTTCCTGAGATGTCGGAGAGCTTAAGAGAAAAGGCATCGCCTAAGGCCAGGCTCATTCTTGCCACGGTGCCTCCGGTGTATGGGGCGGCTGTGGAGGCCTTGTGGTCTGCAAAAATCCCTGAGACGGAAGGATTCCGCAAGAGATTTATGGAAGAATACGACAGCCAAAAATAGTATAAGCTGCCTTGGAAGGTGTAAAAGCACTTTAAAAGCCGCCTGAGCATAAACTTTAATTAAGTTTTGCTTTTAGGTGGCTTTCTTTGAAAACCTTTCCCAAACCATTGAGTGCCCGCGAAGAGCGGGAATGCCTCGAACGCATGAAAGAGGGTGACCAGGAGGCCAGAAGGCTGCTGATTGAACATAATATGCGCCTGGTGGCCCATGTCATAAAAAAATACCAGTACACCGACTATGAGATGGAGGATCTGCTGTCCGTGGGAACCATAGGCCTGATTAAGGCAGTCAATACCTTTAACATGGACCGGGGATCCCGGCTGGCCACCTACGCGGCCAAGTGCGTGGAAAATGAGATTCTTATGCTTCTTCGCGCCCACAAAAAGTACTCCAAGGAGGTATCTCTCTATGATCCCATAGGGGTGGATAAGGATGGCGAGGCCGTAAGCCTGGTGGACGTAATCGAGACGGAGTCCACAGACGCCTTAGAAAACCTGATTTTAAGCCAGGATATCCGGGAGCTGTGCCGCGCCTTTCAGACCTGCTTAAAACCCGCAGAGCAGCAGGTGATCCAGATGCGGTACGGCCTCTTCGGAAGCAGGGAGTATACGCAGAGGGAGATTGCAGGAGTCTTAGGAATCTCCAGATCCTATGTGTCAAGGATTGAGAAGAAGGCGGTGGAGAAGCTGCGGCGGGGGATGGAGTGTGTAGTGTAGAGGAATAATCCATATAGGATGGATTCATAGGTGCCATTATCTAAATAGGCAATCCAAAAGGACAGGAGTGGTTTCACAATCCCATTCCTGTCTTTTTTATTTTGCATAAAATTTTATTCCTCCGGCAAAAAAATTAACCAAAATATACAATAGACTATATTAAAATAAGTTGACAAATAGAAAAAATGCTGATATTATAATCTCATATTGTTGAAACAAAAACAAAATAACTGTTGTTTCAACATACAAAGAGAGAGAAGGGTGTTGCTTATGGCGGAAATAGTATTTAAAAACGTGACAAAAAAGTTCGGCAATCAAGCGGTGATCGAGAACCTGGATCTGAAGATTGAAGATGGATCTTTCACCGTGCTGGTAGGACCATCGGGCTGTGGAAAGACAACGCTTCTGCGGATGATCGCCGGCATCGGCCCGCAGACATCGGGCCAGGTGCTGATTGATGGGATGGACGTAACGGATATTGCCCCGGGGGACAGAGGGGTGGCCATGGTTTTCCAGAACTATGCTATCTATCCTACTATGTCCGTAAAGGACAATATTGAGTTTGGACTTAAGAACAATAAGGTGGCCAAGGAAGAACGAGAGAGGCTCATCGACGAGGCCAGCGAGAAGGTAGGGCTGACGCCGTATTTGGACCGGATGCCCAGCGCCCTTTCCGGCGGTCAGCGCCAGAGAGTTGCCCTGGCCAGAGCCATTGTGAAGAATCCTTCTGTTTTCCTTATGGATGAACCTCTCTCCAATCTGGATGCAAAGCTGAGAGTTCAGATGCGTGTGGAGCTCATTGAGCTTCACAACAAGTTAAAGACTACCTTTGTATATGTGACCCACGACCAGGTAGAGGCCATGAGCATGGCGGATACCATTGTGCTCATGAATGACGGAAACATCATGCAGAAGGCGTCGCCCAAGGTGATGTACCAGGATCCGGATAACCTGTTTACAGCCTGTTTTATCGGTTCTCCTGCCATGAATATCGGGACGCTTTCCGATGGGAAGACCAAGTTTGGCTTCCGGCCGGAGAGGGGAACCCTGTCAAAAGAAAAGATGGAGTCTGCCCTTTACTCCTTCAGGGGGAAGGTTGTGGCCTGCGAGATGCTGGGCAACGAGACCATCTATACGGTTCGGGATTCTTTAGGCCAGAGCTTCGTTGTGAAGCAGTTAGATGATCTGTGGACAGTGGGCTCCGATGTATGCATTGGTGTGGAGGAAAAGCATATTTACTTTTTCGATGGGGCGGGCAACCGCATACGGGAAAAGGATGAAGGGTATGAGAACTGCCTGGCTCTTTTGAAAGGAATGTGACAGTATGGAGAAAAAACAGTTTAAAAAAGAGAATCCCTTAAAGAGAGTGGTAGCCCCCTATCTTGAGATTCTTCCTGCCATGGCAGCGATTATGATATTTGTGATATATCCTATGATCAGAGCCATCACCATGAGCTTTTACGATACGAGCCTGGTGAACAGAAGCAAGAGCAAATTCGTGGGACTTAAAAACTTTATAGGTATGTTTCGGTCCACAGCCTTTAAAAAGGCCATGGTGAATACATCCATTTACACCTTGGTTATGGTAGTTGCCACCCTGATCCTGGCTCTTTTGTTTGCCGTGTGGATGGGGAAAAAGGAAACAAAGCTTAACCAGACCGCTCAGGCAGTCGTGTTTCTGCCTCATGTAATTTCCATGGTTTCCGTGGCCATGATCTTCACCCAGATGATGGAACCCAGGTACGGAATCTTCAATACGATTCTTTCGGCTCTGGGTCTTCCTTCCAGTCAGTGGATGCAGAGCTCGGAGACCGCCTTAAAATCCGTGCTGTTTATTTCCCTGTGGAAGAATATCGGATATTATACGCTGATCTTTATAGCGGCCCTCCAGAGCATTCCGGTGAGCATTCTGGAAGCGGCGGCCTTAGATAAGGCGGGAGAGCTTAAGACCTTTTTTAAGATCACTCTCCCCATGATTTCTCCTCAGATTTTCTTTACTTTGATTATTCTGACCATCGGTAACTTTAAGGTATTCGACACCATCCGCCTGACTACTGCCGGAGGACCCAACAATGCCACCACATCCATTGTGTACTACATTTATGAACAGGCATTTGTAAAGGCAGATCTGGGACGGGCCTGCGCAGGGGCTGTTGTGCTGTTGGGTGTGTCTCTGGTTCTTACTCTGTTGTATTTTAAAGCTCTTTCAAAGAAAGTGCACTATCAATAAGCGGATGGCAGGTGATGAAGAATGAAGGGGTCTTATCAAACCCGAATAAAGATTCAGGGGATTATCAGTTCTCTGATTAAAGTATTTATTGTTTTTGTATTTGTGTTCCCGTTTTTATGGATGCTGTCCATCTCTTTGCAGTCTGAAACAGAGATCAACAGTTTTCCGGCTACGCTCATTCCGGCAGTCCCGCAGTTTTCCAACTATCTGACAGCCTGGAGAGCGGCGCCCTTTTTGAAATATTTAAGGAACTCCGTAGTAGTGACAGGGGCGATCATTGTGTTTCAGGTTATTATTATGGTGCCGGCGGCCTATGCCTTCGCCAAGCATGATTTTAAGGGAAAGAAGCTCCTTTTCGGCATGGTGCTCATTGGCTTTATGACGCCGCTGCAGGTGACCTTTATTCCTCTGTACTACATGTTTGCGGACTGGGGGCTTTTAAAGACCTTATGGCCCCAAATTCTCCCATTCTTGGCTGACACCTTCGGAATCTTTTTGTTAAGGCAGTACTTTATGCAGATTCCGGATGAGCTTATTGAGGCGGCAAGACTTGACAATGCAGGAGAAATGAAGATTATATTCAAGCTGATGATGCCTATGGCAAAGGCAGCTCTTTCCACGGCCGTACTGTTCAGCTTTGTGTCCAACTGGAATTCCTATTTCTGGCCTATGGTTATCAGCTCCGTAGATGATATCCGTCCTCTGACCGTAGGAATTGCGGCCCTCAAGGACACGGAGGGTATGACCATGTGGAATGTTATTTTTGCAGGAAATATGTTCCTGATCGGCCCTATTTTGATAGTATACCTGTTTTGCTCCAAATACATTATAAAAGCCTTTGCCTACAATGGAGTAAAATAAGTTTAACTATAGGAAGCGTATCATTTATAAAAGGAGGATTAGAAATGAAGAAAAGAAGTTTGGTTTCACTGGCATTGGCTATGGCATTGACTCTGACGGCCTGCGGAGGCGGAGGCCAGAGTGCACCGGCGCCGGAGAGCAAGGCAGAACAGACTACGGCGGCAGCGGCGGAGAGCAAAACCGAAACTCAGGCTGAAGCAAAAACCGAGTCAAACGGCGAAAAGGTAACCATTGAGTTCTGGCATGCATGGAGCGGTTCCAACGCAGAGAGACTGGATAAAGCAGTTGAAATTTTTAATTCCACCCACGATAATATTGAAGTGGTTGCTACGAACCAGGGCGACTACTGGGCTATCTATACAAAGGCTTTGGCAGCCATCGGAGCAGGTGAGTCGCCGGATGTCTGCATGATCGGAACCGATGGAGTGGGCCCATATGCGGAGGAAGGAGTTCTGGAGGATCTGACGCAGTACCTGACAAAGGAAGAGCTGGATGATCTGGTTCCCGCTTTCACGGATACCTACTGGGGAGACAACGGAGAATTATGGGTTCTCTCCTGGGGACGTTCCTGTCCGGTGCTCTTTGCCAACGAAGACATGCTGGCGGAGGCGGGCTTAAAGGTTCCCACCACATGGGCCGAGGTGGATGAAGTAAGTCAGAAGCTGATCTCAGAGGGCAAAACTTCCTATGGTTTCAGTATGCCTTACGATTCCTGGTATTTCCTTATGATCGTGCCTCAGATGGGAGGAAAATTGTTTAATGATGATCTGACGGCTCTGGGATGTGTAGAAGATGGCACTCTGGCAAAGGGACTTCAGCTGTATCAGGATATGGTAAAGAATCAGACTATGTATTTTGGTCCTACACAGAACAGCAACGACAGCTGTCGTTCCCTGTTCCTGGATGGACAGTCGGCTATGTTTCTTACCTCTTGTTCCAATGTAAAGACCGTTGACGAAAATGCTTCCTTTAAGTATTCCGTCAATCCGGTTCCCGCAGGGGACAGAAAGGCCGTGAATACCGGCGGATGTACCTTTGGCCTCATGTCTGCCTCCGAGCACAAGCAAGAGGCATGGGAGTTTATGCAGTGGTATATGACAGCAGAGGAAGGCGCCGCCACCATCGCTTCCCAGACCGGTTATATTCCGTGGACCAAGTCCATGTCAGAGACACAGGTTGTAAAAGATTTTTGGGCCAATGTACCGGAAGCACAAAATTCCTACAAGCAGATTCTTGACTGCGGTGAGGACAGCGGACGTACAAAGGTTACCGGAGACTTCCTTACAGAGTTTATGTCTACCTTTGAGGCAATTCTCTATGACCTGGGTGATGTAAATGCAGCGGTGGAGGAGCTTGACAGAGAGGTTAAGGCGTCTCTGGAATAATCAGCCTCATAGATTTTAAAGTGGAAGGAAAGGCAGGAGAGCACTATGGAGATGAAAGGAAAATTCTGGGACGTCATGGAGAGACTTGCTAATATATTCATTCTCAATACTCTGTTTGTGGTCTCCTGCCTTCCTGTTGTAACTGCGGGGGCTGCCTTGGCAGCCCTCTATGAGACCTGGTTCCAGCTTCGGGCCGGAACCAATTCCACATTGTTTCGCACCTACAAAAGAGCTTTTGGAGGCAACTTCAAACAGGCCACGTTTTTATGGCTGTTCTATCTGTTTGCAGCGGCAGACGTAGGTCTTGTGCTGTGGGGAAGAGGGGGCGGGGGACTGAGTCTGTTAAAGTCCAGCCGAATCTTACAGATGGCTGCTGCTGTGGCGGCGATCCTGTATATATTTACATTTCTCTACCTGTTTCCTGTTATGTCTTATTTCCGGTGCAGTTTAAAGCAGTGTTTGATCAATGCAGCGGGGCTGTCCTTCTGCCATTTGCCCCAGACCCTTGGCATAATTGCCGTCTGGATTTTTTCAGCCCTTTTGATCTGGTTTGTTCCCTTTTTGTTTATGCTTGTCCCGGCAGCAGCCGTCAGACTGACAGCGGGGATTATGGGGCCTGTCTTTCAGGCTCATACAGACAAACCTGAGAATGGGAGAGTGTCACCGTAGGAAGGTGAAGAGGAGTTGCGATGAAGAAGAAATTGATTGTATTTTCGGCGGATGCCATGGTGACAGAGGATTTGGAATACCTGGAAACCCTGCCTAATTTTAAGAAATATCTCAAGGGATGCAGCATGGTGAAACGGGTGTCTTCCATCTATCCCACCATCACTTATCCCTGCCATACCACTATGGTCACAGGCGTGTGGCCGGACAAGCACGGGGTCTGCGGGAACCTGATTCTTGAGCCAGGCGCATCCCCGGTTCCCTGGAAATGGGATTACAGCGCCGTAACGTGGAAGGAGGATATCTTTACGAAGGCGAAGAAAGCCGGCTATTCCACGGCTGCCATCTTCTGGCCGGTGACGGGAAACCATCCTTATATTGATTATCTCATCGACGAGTACTGGACCCAGGGGGAGGGGGATACCCCGAGGCAGGCATGGAAGCGCATGGGCTCCAGCGAAAGGATGCTGGATCTTGTAGAGCGCCACATCGGGAAAAATGAGATCCGCAAACACCCTCAGTCTGAGCGGTTTATTATGGACTGTGCCTGCGAGCTGATTCGGACATACAAGCCGGATATTTTATTCCTTCATCCTGCCAATATTGACGATTACCGCCACAAGACAGGTCTTTTCAATGACAAGGTACGCTTAGGGGTGGAGGAGACCGATAGATGGATCGGGGAACTTATGGAGACTCTTGAGGCGGAGGGGGAATTGGAGAATACCAATTTTGTCCTTACCAGCGACCATGGCCAGCTGGACGTGAAACGGACCATAAACTTAAATATTATCTTTGCCCGGCAGGGCCTGATCCAAAAGGGAGAGGATGGCTCCTTACAATCATGGGATGCCTGGTGCCAGTCAGGCGGCCTTTCCGCCATGATCTACCTAAAGGATCCTTTGGACAAGGCCTGCTATGAGAAGGTTTATGCGCTTCTTAACCATTTAAAGGAAGAGGGGATCTATGGGATCAGCCAGGTGTTTACGGAGAGAGAAGCCAGAGAGAGATACCACTTAGGCGGCGAATTCTCCTTTGTCCTTGAGTCTGATGATTATACCTCCTTTGGCGATAAGACAGAGGGGCCTCTTGTGACGGGCTATGATACTATGGATTACCGCTACGGAAAAGCGACCCATGGGCATCTGCCCTTTAAGGGCCCGCAGCCCATATTCGTGGTGAAGGGCCCGGACTTTAGGGAACATGTAATTCTGGAGGAGGGAAGGCTTGTAGATCAGGCGCCTACCTACGCCAAAATTTTAGGGATCACTCTGGACGGAGCAGATGGCCGGCCTCTTAACGAACTGATCCGCGAAAAAATGCCAGATAGATAAAATGGTGGAGGAAGCGTCTGTTATGGGCGCTTCTTTTTGTTGAAAGATTTCATCCTGTGAAATTCCTTTGCTCTACGCCCCTTGGCTTTTCGCGGCTACAGCCGGTATTGGCAATCCAGGATGTCGACTGGAACTTTCAAAGTAAAAATGAATTGACAAACCGATTAATTCCGATTAAGATAGAGATATAATTGTTGAAACAAAAGAAAATAATTGTTGTTTCAACATAGGAGGAATCTATCATGATTTATACGGTAACTCTTAATCCGGCTTTGGATAAGACTGTGGAGATTCCGGGGTTTGCCCTTGACCGGGTGAACCGGATCACAGACATGCGGACGGATCCCGGCGGAAAGGGAATCAATGTCTCGAAGGTGATCAGCAAGCTGGGCGGGAAAACCATAGCCACAGGAATTTTAGGAGGCGCTGCCGGGAAGGCCATCTTAAAGGCGCTGGAAGAGATGGGGCTGGAATCGGATTTTTATTTTGCGGAGGGGGAGACCCGCACCAACTTAAAGGTAGTGGACGGGGAGAATCATACCAACACGGATATCAATGAGCCGGGGCTTACGGTTTCCCCGAGGATTCTGGAGGAACTTCTCGGGAGGCTCCTTGAAAAGCTGGAAGGGAATGATCTGGTGGTTCTCTCCGGAAGCCTCCCCAAAGGAGCGCCAAAGGACACATACGGCGCCTGGGTGAAGGCCTGCAAAAGGAAGGGGGCCAAGGTGATTCTGGATGCCGATGGGGAACTGTTTGCAGAGGGAATCAAGGCCTCCCCCTATTTAGTCAAGCCCAACAATCATGAACTTTCCCGCCATGTGGGACGGGAGCTTGAGACAAGGCAGGACTTAGAACAGGCTGCCAGAACGCTTATGGAGGAGTACGGCATCAAGAAGGTGGTGGTGACCATGGGCAGTGAAGGGGCCTTGTATGTGACAGAGACCGAGACCATCTATGCAGAGGGATTGAAGGTGAAGGTGGGAAGCACAGTGGGAGCCGGGGACAGCGTCGTGGCGGCCCTTGCATTTGCAGAGGAATCCGGTATGACCATGGAGGAAGCGGTACGGCTGTCCACTGCAGCAGGGGCGGCCAACGTTATGTGCAGCGGGACCCAGGCCGCAGAGTATGAGGTCATTGAAGAACTGATGCCCAAGGTGGTATTTGAAAAATTTGAGAAAATTAGTGTTGCAAAAACAGACGATATTCGTTTATGATTAAGAAAGGAGCTTTTATTATGAAAGCAAAAGGTGTAAGGCTGCATGGGGCAAAGGACCTGCGTCTGGAGGAGTTTGAGCTTCCCGAGATCACGGACGACGAGATATTGGTCAAGGTAGTATCCGACAGTATCTGTATGTCCACCTACAAATGTGCCATTCTCGGGGAGAAGCACAAGAGAGTCCATGATGATGTTGCCCAGCATCCCGCCATTATGGGCCATGAGTTTGCAGGTGATATCGTGAAGGTGGGGAAACATCATGAGGACAAGTTTAAGCCTGGTATGAAGTTTACTCTGCAGCCTGCCTTAAACTACAAGGGAACCATGTGGAGTCCCGGATATTCCTATGAATTTTTCGGAGGGGATACGACCTACTGCATCATTCCCTCAGAGGTTATGGAACTGGGCTGCCTTTTGGAGTACAAGGGGAGGGCCTACTATGAGGCCTCTCTTGCCGAACCCATGTCCTGCAGTATCGGCGCTTTCAACGCTGCTTATCACACCCGCATGGGGGTCTATACTCACGAGATGGGGATCCGGGAGAACGGAAAGATGGCCATTCTGGCAGGAGCCGGCCCTATGGGGCTGGGAGCTCTCACCTACGCTCTCCACAGAGACGTGCGTCCTTCCATGATCGTGGTGACGGATATTGACCAGGACCGCCTGGACAGAGCTGCCCAGCTGTTTCCGCCAGAGGAGTATAAGGGGGAAGGCATAGAGGTTCATTTTGTCAATACAAAAGCCATGGAAGATCCTGTGGCAGAGCTTATGAAGATTTCCGGCGGCACGGGATACGATGATGTTCTGTGCTACGCGCCTGTGGCAGAGGTAGTCACACAGTCCAGCAGGATTCTGGGGCGGGATGGATGTCTCAACTTCTTTGCAGGTCCAACGGACAACCAGTTCAGTGCTGCCATAAACTTTTACGATGTACATTACAACTCTACCCATGTTATGGGAACCACAGGAGGCAACACGGCGGATATGATAGAGTCTCTGGAGCTGACAGCTCAGAAGCGTATTAATCCCGCCGTGATGGTGACCCATATCGGAGGGCTGGACGCAGTGGCAGACACTACCCTGAATCTTCCTCATATTCCCGGCGGGAAGAAGTTGATCTACACCTGGCTTTCCATGCCCCTGACGGCTCTGACCGATCTGAGGTCCAGGGGAGAGGAGCTGGATGATCCCAGGTTTTTGGCCCTGGCAGATATTGTAGATGCCCATCAGGGACTGTGGTGCCCGGAGGCGGAGGAATATTTACTGGCACAGATGCTGTAAAAGTCTTGGACAGACGCCCCACAAAAAGTTGACTATGACAGACGGGAGGTATGCTATGGATTCTATGGAGCTTCGCAGAAATGCCATCGTTGAACTGATTAATGAAAATGGAACCGTAAGTTTTGCCCGAATCAAGAATACATTTCCCAATGTGTCGGAGATGACTCTGCGCACGGATTTAAAGCTTTTAGATAAGGCAAAGAAGATCGTGCGCATCCACGGAGGGGCTAAGTCTGTGGAGATGATAGTGGGGACTGACGATTATCTGAGCAGACGGTCTGTACGAAATATTCCGGAAAAACAGAGAATCGCAGGGAAGGCGCTGTCTGTAGTCCGGGAGGACACCACGATTTTTCTGGATTCGGGAAGCACCACCACCCTTATGGCCCGCCAGTTTCCGGACCAGTCCAATCTCATCTATACCACAGGACTGAGCTGTGCAACGGAACTTTGCAGCCTGTCCAAGGCAACGGTGATGCTGCCAGGAGGAACTTTGAATCGTTACAGCCAGAGCGTCTGCGGAATCTCGGCCATCAAGGAGCTGGAGAGAGTGAATTTCAGTCAGACCTTTCTGGGAGTCACCGGTTTTGGCTTTGATACAGGCTTTACCTGCGGAAGCAGTGAGGAGGCAATCCTAAAACAGACTGCCATCGAACAGTCGGAGGAGACCATTGTACTCATGGATTCTTCCAAGGTCGGGACCAAGAGCACTTTTCGCATCTGCGGCCTGGACAGAGTGGATGCGGTGGTTTCCGATGGAAACCTGCCGGAGGAATTTTTGGAGGAATGCCGAAGGCTCTGTGTGAGAGTGCTGTAGCTTGAGAAAACAGGTAATTAGGAACATATGAGAGGGAGACAGGATATTTATTCCGGTCTCCCTTTTAAGTGTTTGGTTTCCTTGATAAAAGAAATAAATTGCTCCACTCCGCTGTTAATATATTTCCCTTTTTTCCAAACCAGACCAATATCCTGGGTGATGAGGGGGACAATGGGAATCCGCACAAGCTCCGGGCAGTCCCGCAGCAGGGAGGAGTACAGGCAGGCGCCTCCAAGGCCGGCAGAAACAAAATTTTTGATGGTGTAGAGCTGGCTGGCACAAAGGATAATCCTTGGCTTCACCTCCATAGTTTCAAAAAGAGTGTTAAGGGTGGAGTTCTGAACAGAGTCTGTGTTGTACATAATGAGAGGTTCCTCATGGAGCATGGCTATGGTGATCTCTCTCTCGCCGGCCAGATGATGCTTGGGGGACACACAAAATACCAGATGGTCGGTATGAATCCGGTAGGAATTCATCTTGTCCATATTATAAAAATTCATGTTCACAAGGGCTAGGTCAAGGACGTCCTCCCGGACAAGGGCGGCGGCTCGTATGGATCCGTATTCCAAAAGCTCCACAGGAATATGAGGGCATTTCTTCTGAAAGGCCAGAAGCATATCCGGGAAAAACAAGGTGCTGAGTAAGGGGGGAATACCGATCTTTACCGGACTGTGCTTCTTTCCCAAGTCATAAAGCTGACAGGAGGTGCGGCGGATGATCTTAAGAAGCTCACTGGCTTTCTCATAGAACAGCTCTCCTTCCATGGTGAGTGTGAGATGGTTCTTGGACCGGGAAAATAAATTGATGGAAAATTCCTTTTCCAGCTCGCGGATGGCGTTGGAAACGGCTGGCTGAGTGACATAAAGCTTCTGTGCGGCTTGGGTGATGCTGCGGCATTCGCTGACGGTACAGAAGTATTCCAGTTGGGTGATTTTCATGGGCTTTCCTCGCTGGCTGGCTTTTTTGTACGATATTTCTACAGTATACCACAATTTTAGATGGCTGTGGAGTAGAGAGGTTAATTAAAATTTATGGAACCATTTATTTTCGTGATTTTACAGAGGATGAGAGCTTTGATACAATAAAGGCAGCAAACAGATCAGGAGGCAAAGATATGGGTAAACAGGAACAGGTGGAGAAGCTTACCAGGTATATGGCTGATTTTACATCCTATATCAGCAAGGTTCTGCCGGACGATATTACAGCCAAGCTGGAGGAACTGGCAGCAAAGGAGGATGGGCCGCTGTCCAAGGTGATTTACGACACGATGAAGAGGAATCAGAGACTGGCAAGGGAGCTGAACAGGCCAAGCTGTCAGGACACGGGAGTGCTGCAGTTCTGGGTAACATGCGGGGCAGAGTTTCCCCTTTTAGGAGAGCTTGGGGGGATTTTGAGGGAGGCGGTGGTAAGGGCTACCATGGAGGCCCCCTTAAGGCACAACAGTGTGGAGACCTTTGACGAGTACAATACAGGGAAAAACGTGGGCAGGGACACTCCCACCATATTCTGGGATATTGTGCCGGACAGTGACCGGTGCGAGATCTACCCTTACATGGCAGGAGGCGGCTGTTCTCTTCCGGGGAAGGCTATGGTGCTCATGCCGGGGGCAGGTTATGAGGGAATTGTCAGGTTTGTCATGGATGTGATGACCTCCTACGGGCTCAATGCCTGCCCGCCTCTTTTAGTAGGCGTGGGGGTGGCGACCTCTGTGGAGACGGCGGCTCTTCTCTCCAAGAAAGCCCTTATGAGGCCCCTTGGAACCCACAATGAAAATGAAAGGGCAGCCTCCATGGAGAAGCTTTTAGAGGATGGAATCAATGCCATCGGGCTGGGGCCTCAGGGCATGGGAGGTAAGTATTCGGTTATGGGGGTGCATATTGAGAATGCGGCAAGGCACCCTTCCACCATCGGCGTTGCGGTAAATGTGGGATGCTGGTCTCACAGGAGGGGCCATATTATCTTTGATCGAGATCTGAATTATACCATTACAACCCATTCGGAGGTGACGTTATCATGCTTGAAATAAAAGATGGAAAAAAGATTCTGACCACACCGGTATCGGCGGAGGATCTAAAGGGTATCCGCATGGGAGATATCATATATTTAAACGGAAGCATGACCACCTGCCGGGATGTGGCCCACAGGCGTCTGGTGGAGGGCGGACGCAGCCTTCCGGTTGACGTGAGAGACGCGGCTATCTTTCATGCCGGTCCCATTATCCGGCCTTTGGGAGACGACAGGTTTGAGATGGTTTCCGTAGGCCCCACGACCAGTATGCGTATGGAGAAGTTTGAGAAGGAATTTGTGGAGCAGACGGGAGTCAGAGTGATAATCGGAAAGGGAGGCATGGGGCCTGGTACCGAGTATGCATGCAGCCATTACAAGGCCATTCACTGTGTGTTTCCTGCAGGCAATGCGGTGGTAGCCGCCACGGAGGTGGAGGAGATTGTGGACGCCCAGTGGAGAGACCTGGGGATGCCGGAGACCTTGTGGCACTGCCGGGTAAAGGAGTTCGGGCCTCTCATCGTGTCCATTGACACGGAAGGACGGAACCTTTTTGAGGAAAATAAGATAGTCTTCAATGAGAGAAAGGAAAAGGCGGTGGAAGAGATCTGCAGACAGGTAGGGTTTATCAAATAAAAAGAAAAAAATTTCCATTTAATAGGAAGATATATAAATAAAATATAAAAAAAATAAAAACAATCCATAAAAATATAATTGACATTTCGTTCCAGTTTTGGTAAAATAAAACCATAAAAACCAAATACGAATTGGATTGTTACTGATAAGCAGGCAAAACCAGTTTTGAATGACAGACTTAAAAAGGGTCCATTGTTCAAGATTGGTTTTTTTGTATCAAAGGCGGTACTCACAGGTTGGAGTGGCTGTATGAAAATCAATAAAGTAATCAATAATAATGTAATAAGCGCCACAGATGACACAGGGGCAGAAGTGGTGGTTATGGGAAAGGGAATCGGCTACCAAAAGAAAAAGGGCATGGAGATCCCTGTGGGGGATATAGAGAAAATATTCCGTCTGGAGAGTCCGGGAATGGTAAGCAAGTTTAGGGAACTGCTGGAGAAGATGCCTTTGGAGCACCTTCAGATTTCTGCAGAGATCATTGAGTATGCCAGGAACGTGCTGAACCGGAAGCTGAATGAAAGCATATATCTCACCTTGACAGACCATATTAATTTTTCCATCGAACGGTTTGAAAAGCATATGATGTTTAGCAATCCTTTGATCCGGGAAGTAAAAAGCTTCTATAAGGAGGAGTATTTGGTAGGAGAATATGCCATTGCTCTTGTGGAGAAAAAGCTGGGAATCAGGCTTCCTGTGGATGAGGCTGCTTCCATTGCTCTCCATATCGTCAATGCAGAGTACAATATTAAGATGCGGGATACCATCGATATCACGAACCTGATTCAGGAGGTCCTTGTCATTATCAGGGAGTATTTTCAGATGAATCTGGAGGAGACATCCATAAGCTATGAGAGGCTTATTACCCACTTAAGATTTTTGGCGGAGAGGATTTACTGCAAGGAGATGCTTGGTGATGAGATTCCGGAGTTTAGTGAGATGATTGCCAGGATTTACCCGGAGGAATATCAATGCAGCTTAAGGATCCGGGATCATATCAGAACCACCTATGAGCACTATGTAACTGATGAGGAAGTATCATATTTAGCCGTGCACATCAAACGGGTGCGGGGATAAAGAGAGGGGCGATGAAGTTGTTTGGTTCGTTGAAAAAATTGCTGGGCGGCAAAGAGGGCGGCGGGAAGAAGGAGATTCTTGCACCGGTTTCCGGCCGTGCCATTCCCATGAAGGAGGTGGCGGATCCCACCTTCAGCCAGGAGATTCTGGGGAAGGGGGTGGCCATTGTTCCCACGGAAGGGGTCATTGTGGCTCCGGCTTCGGGGGAGGTTATGGTGATGTTCGAGACCGGTCATGCGGTGAGCATCAAGACAGACTTTGGGGCCGAGATTATTGTCCATGTAGGCCTGGATACCGTGAACTTGAAGGGACAGTATTTTAAACCTCATGTGTCTCAGGGAGACAAGGTGAAGGCAGGAGACGTGCTGGTGGAGGTAGAATTGGAGAAGGTGAAGGAGGCGGGGTATGATGTGACGACTCCCGTAATTATATGCAATACTCCCAGCTTTCCCAATAT
Source organism: Hungatella sp. (assembly GCA_022796015.1). GTDB lineage: Bacteria > Bacillota > Clostridia > Lachnospirales > Lachnospiraceae > UBA3402. Next base: position 39,252 of record JAAWHU010000009.1, read on the forward strand.
GGTCTGCCACAGCGGCATGGAGGTAAAGGCTCTGGATCAGATTATTGAATTATAGGAGATGTTATGCTTAAGAGAAAGGTTATCTTAGGAGACCTGGAAGGGATTCATGCCAGAAATTCGGCAAAGATCGTTATGATCTGCCGGGATATGGAAGCTTTTGTGAAATTGGAGTACATGGGCGACACTGCAGATGGGGGAAACATTCTGGAGATTATGTCTTTAAAGGCCCGGTACGGAGACGAGATTTTGGTGACGACAGACGGATTACAGGAGCAAAAAGCCATGGAGGAGATTGAAAAAGTTTTGGGGGACAGCATGATTTAAATTCCAAAAGGGATTTAAATAAACCAAGCAGGCAGCTTTTTGCTGCAGGAAAGGAGTTTTTTATTATGATGAAGTATTTTCAGAAACTTGGCAAGGCTTTGATGCTTCCGGTAGCGTGTCTTCCCATATGCGGTATTCTTATGGGCTTTGGATACATACTTGCACCGGCTGCCATGGCAGGCGAGGTTCAGGGCTTTACGGCAGGAGGATTCCTCTATTCCGTAGGTCTGTTCCTGATTAAGGCAGGCGGCGCGCTGATTGACAATATGTCCTGGCTCTTTGCCATAGGTGTGGCAGTGGGCATGTCAGACGACAATGATGGTGCTGCAGGCCTGGCAGGCCTTGTATCCATGTTCATGATTACCACGCTCTTAAGCAGCGGTACCGTGGCAGGTATTACGGGAAAAGAAGCGGCTCCGGCCTTCGGTAAGATCGTGAACCAGTTTATCGGTATTATCTCCGGTATCATCGGTTCTACCTGCTACAACAAATACAAGAGCGTGAGGCTTCCTGACGCTCTGGCATTCTTCAGCGGCAAGAGGGCTGTGGCTATCTTTACGGCAGTGTATTCCATTCTTGCATCACTGGTGCTGTTCTTTGTATGGCCCGTAGTCTATGACATACTGGTTGCCATGGGAACGACCTTTATCGGCATGGGCGCTTTAGGAGCCGGAATCTATGCGTTCTTCAATCGTCTGCTGATTCCCTTTGGCCTTCATCATGCCTTAAACTCTGTATTCTGGTTTGATGTAGCCGGCATTAATGACCTGGGGAATTTCTGGGGCAATACCGGCGTGCTGGGACAGACAGGTATGTATATGACAGGTTTCTTCCCATTCATGATGTTCGGTCTTCCCGCAGCATGTCTGGCCATGTATCAGACGGCAAAGCCTGAGAAGAAGAAAATCACTTACGGTCTTCTGATATCCGCTGCCTTCTGTTCTTTCTTTACCGGTGTTACGGAGCCCATCGAGTTCGCATTTATGTTCCTGGCTCCCGGCCTTTATGTGGTTCATGCTCTTCTTGCCGGTATTACGGCAGGCATCACCGTGGCCCTTCCCATCCGCGCAGGTTTTTCTTTCTCCGGCGGTGCGGTAGATATGGTGCTCAGCTCCTTCACGCCACTGGCTCAGAATCCGTGGCTCCTCATTCCTGTGGGACTTGTAGTAGGAGTGATCTATTATGTTGTGTTCCGCTTTGTGATTACCAAGTTTAACTTAAAGACTCCGGGACGTGAGGAAGACGACGATGAGACACAGGTTGTCCTTGCCAACAACGACTTTACAGAGGTAGCCAGAATTATTCTGGAAGGCGTAGGCGGCACTGCCAATGTGACCTCCATTGACAACTGTATTACAAGGCTTCGTCTTGAGATTAAGGATTACACCAAGGTTGACGAGAAGAAGATCAAGTCGGCAGGTGTTGCAGGCGTGATTCGTCCAGGCAAAAACTCCGTTCAGGTAGTTGTGGGAACTCAGGTGCAGTTTGTGGCTGACGAATTTAAGAAGTTGTGTAAATAGCATTGTTTTTATGTGCCTTCCCCTTTATAATAGAGGGGAAGGCATTTTTAGGGCCTGGATATGTAAAAAAACTGCCGCCGGAAAGGTGGTGCGGGCAGTCCTTAATTAGGCGTGGGAGGCGGGCCGGATGCTTGCGGGCCCAAGGGCGAAGAGGCTTCCATAGCCGCCCTGCCGGAAAGAAATGGAGGAAATGAATATGGCAATCTTGGTGACAGGTGGCGCCGGTTATATCGGAAGCCATACGTGTGTGGAACTGCTGAATGCAGGTTATGATGTGGTGGTTCTTGACAATCTCTGCAATTCCTGCCGGGAATCCGTGAACCGGGTGGAGGAGATCACAGGAAAAAAGGTAACCTTTTATGAGGTGGATCTCCTTGACCAGCCGGCGGTTAAGAGGGTATTTGATAATGAAAGGATCGAATCCGTCATTCATTTTGCAGGGTTAAAGGCAGTGGGGGAGTCTGTATACAAGCCCTTGGAATATTACCATAACAATATTACGGGAACCTTGATTTTATGTGATGAGATGAGAAAGCATGATGTAAAGAGCATTGTATTCAGCTCCTCGGCTACGGTCTACGGCAACCCGGCCTTTGTGCCTATTACGGAGGAATGCCCCAAGGGCGAGATCACCAATCCTTACGGCCGCACCAAGGGTATGCTTGAGCAGATATTGACAGATCTTCACACGGCGGATCCGGAGTGGCAGGTAATGCTTCTTCGGTATTTCAACCCCATCGGAGCCCATGTTTCAGGCAGGATCGGAGAGAATCCAAAGGGAATTCCCAACAATCTGCTTCCTTACATTACTCAGGTGGCAGTGGGCAAGCTGGTATGCTTAGGCGTGTTCGGCAATGACTACGATACGGTCGACGGAACCTGTGTCAGGGACTATATCCATGTAGTTGACCTGGCTGATGGCCATGTGAAGGCTCTTCAGAAGATGGAGAAGAACCAGGGCGGCGTGTGGATCTACAACCTGGGAACAGGTACAGGCTACAGCGTTCTCGATGTGATCAATGCCTTTGAGGAGGCCAATGATCTGAAGATCAACTATGTGTTTAAGGAGCGCAGGGCAGGGGACGTTCCGGCCTGCTATGCAGACCCGTCAAAGGCTAAGGAAGAGCTTGGCTGGGTGGCAAAGCACGGAATCAAGGATATGTGCCAGGATGCCTGGAGATGGCAGAAGAACAACCCGGAAGGGTATGTGGAATAGACGGCGGTTTACGGGGCTGGAGGGAGAGGAGTTCTCCCTCCGGCCCCTTTGCTTGCTGTTCCCAGTAACCCCTTTGCTCATAATGCAGAACAAATGTTCTAAAAATAGATTGCATTCTTTTACACTCCATGGTATAATGCAAATAAGAACGTATGTTTGCATTTGGAGGGTGCCATAAAGATGCTGATTCAGGAACAGATGGGGATACAGGAAAAGCTGGCTATTTTATCTGATGCGGCCAAGTATGATGTGTCCTGTACATCCAGCGGCGTGGACAGAAAAGGAAAGAAGGGGATGTTAGGGAACGCGGTGTCAGCCGGGCTGTGTCACAGCTTTGCCGCCGATGGCCGGTGTATCTCCCTTCTCAAGATCCTGTTTACCAACCAGTGCATCTATGACTGCCGGTACTGCATTAACCGCCGGTCCAATGATGTGGTGCGCACGGCCTTTACGCCTGATGAAGTATGTACTCTTACCATGGAGTTTTACAGGCGCAATTATATAGAAGGGTTATTCTTAAGTTCCGGGATTCTTCACAGCCCTGACTATACTATGGAGCTGATCTGGCAGACTCTGTACAAGCTGCGGAGGGAGTTTCGGTTCAACGGCTATATCCATGTAAAGGCCATCCCCGGAGCGGACCCGGTACTTATTGAGCAGGTCGGATTTCTCGCAGACAGAATGAGTGTGAACCTGGAGCTGCCGACAGCCCAGGGCTTAAAGGCGCTGGCGCCTGCTAAGTCCAGGAGCAGGATTCTGGCTCCCATGAGGCAGATTCAACGGGGCATTCAGGTGAGAAGGACAGAGGTGGTTCCCTACGAGAGAGGGAAGCGGTTTGTGCCTGCGGGACAGAGCACTCAGATGATCGTGGGGGCTACTCCGGAGAATGATTACCAGATGATTAAGGTGGCGGAGGCTCTGTATCAGAACTATGATTTAAAAAGAGTTTTCTACTCCGCTTTTGTCCGGGTCAACGACGACAGCTGCCTTCCCGTTCTGCCGGGAGGCCCTCCCCTTCTCCGGGAGCACAGGCTGTACCAGGCGGACTGGCTTATGCGGTTTTATGGATTTGGTGCAGAGGAGCTTTTGACAGAGAGCAAGCCTCATTTTAACGTGCTGCTGGACCCCAAGTGTGACTGGGCCCTGCGGCATCTGGAGCTGTTTCCCGTGGAGATCAACAGGGCGGAGTATCATAGGATTGTCAGAGTCCCAGGAATCGGCGTCAAGTCGGCGAAACGGATTATGGAGGCCCGCAGGGGAACGGCTCTGGATTTCGGAGACCTGAAGAAATTGGGAGTGGTATTAAAGCGGGCCATGTATTTTATTACCTGTAAGGGACGGATGATGTACCCCGTGAAGGTGGATCAGGATTTTATTACCAGCCAGCTTGTGGGGGTGGAGCGGCAGAAAGTGTGGGATATCGGCACTTCGGACAGCTACCGTCAGCTGTCTATGTTTGACGATGGCTGGCTGTCTCCGGCTCCCACAGGGGAAGACTTTTTCGGGGCTGTGTCGGGCCAGATGTAGGAGAGGAGAACCATGGAAGGAGGCTTTTGATGCCTCCGGTGAGGAGAGAGGAGGCCGGGATTATGACTGTATTTGTGTGCCGGGACAGCCTGGAGGGAATCCTGTGCGGGGTCTATGACGCGTGGACCAGCCGCCTGGGACATGCCAATGTGGCCTTGGAGGTGGAAGGCAGAGGGAACCTGCGCATGTTCTGTGAGTACCGTCAGGTGGAGGAAGGGGAGGAGAAGACGGAGAAAGTGGTTCGTTCGATCCGCAAGAAGGCCGGACAGGAGGCTTATGAGATGGTATTTCGGGCAGCTTTAAGCCGGGAGGAGGAGAAAGCGGACCGTATCTACCGTTTTTTGATCTATGCTTTGAATTACAAAGGGGACATAACGGGTATGCTGCAGATTCCGGCGGTGTATGAGCTCTTCCATATGAACCGGAATGTGGGCAATGAGGCTCATCTGTTAATCGAGTTCGCCCGGTTTTCCCAGACAAGGGAGGGAGTGCTTTTGTGCACCGTGGGCCCGAAGAATGACGTGATTATTCTCATGGCTCCCCATTTTGCAGACCGTCTGTCCATGGAGAACTGGATCATCTATGACCAGGGAAGGAAGAAGGCCATTGTCCACAAGGCCGGTGCGGGGTGGATGGTGGTGCAGACAGAGACAGAGGAGTGGAAGAATCGCCTGGAGGCCGGCAGTGATCAGAAGGAGTTTGAGGAGCTGTGGAAGACCTTCCACACTACAATCGCCATAAAGGAGAGAACGAATTATGTGTGTCAGAGAGGGCATCTGCCCTTGCGGTTCAGGCCCTATATGACGGAGTTCCAGTAAAACCCCTTGCCTTTTTCTTACGGATACTGTATAGTTAAGTCATCAGGAATCTAATGCCCTTCTCTTTCGGAGGGTAGGTTGACGCAGTTTCTGCGTTTCACAGGTACACCATTCTGTACCGTATTCCTTGTGTAAAGAAATAGAAGAAAGAAAAAGGGGGTTTTATGTGTTCAGTAAAGTCAACAGCGTAGGACTTCGCGGTATGGAAGGATATTGTGTGTCCGTGGAGGTGGATGCTGGGGAGGGCCTTCCCGGGGTAACCATGGTGGGGGTTCTGTCTTCCGAGGTGAGGGAGGCCCAGGACCGGGTCCGCACGGCTCTTAAAAACTCCGGGTATCATTTTCGTCCCCAGAAGGTGACGGTGAATCTGTCTCCTGCCGATATCAGGAAGGGGGGAACCGGGTTTGATTTTCCCATTGCAGTGGGAATGCTGTGTGCCTATGGGAGATTAAACCATAGGGACCTGGAGGGCGATGTGCTTATGGGGGAGCTGGGATTAAACGGGGAGCTGAAGCCCATAAGAGGAATCCTGTCCCTGGTGGGTAAAGCCAGGGAGGCCGGGTTTTGCAGGTGTTTTCTGCCTGTGGAGAATGTCCGGGAGGGAAGGGCCATAGAAGGCATTCAGATTGTGGGCATTAAGAGCCTTAAGGAGATGGCAGAGCTTATGGGAAGTCCCGAAGGAATAAGGGTTGAGACAAAAAAGGAGGAGGGGGAGGAGGAAGAAGAGGCTCTTTACGGCGTGGATTACCGTGAGGTTCAGGGTCAGCTTTTAATGAGGAGAGCCACGGAGGTGGCGGTGGCAGGATATCATAATCTGCTTTACATCGGCCCGGCGGGGACGGGAAAGACCATGATTGCAGAGAGGATTCCCACCATTATGCCTTCCTGCACAAGGGAAGAGTGTCTGGAGATCTCCAAGATCTACAGCGTATGCGGTTTGCTGCCTAAGGAGGGAAGGCTTATGAGGAGGCGTCCCTTCCGCCAGCCTCATCACTCTATTACCAGCACGGCTTTGTCGGGAGGCGGCAAGAACCCTGTGCCCGGAGAGATGTCCTTAGCGTCAGGAGGCGTATTGTTCTTAGACGAATTTCCGGAATTTTCCAGGAGAAGCATTGAGATGATGCGCCAGCCCCTGGAGAGCCGCAGGGTGGTCTTGTCCAGAGTCAGCGGCAGGTATGAGTTTCCGGCTGATTTTATGCTGGTGGCAGCTATGAATCCCTGTGAGTGCGGCTATTATCCTGACAGAAACCGGTGCCGGTGTACACAGCAGCAGGTCCGCCGGTACCTTGGGAGAATTTCCAAGCCTATTTTAGATCGTATGGATATCTGTGTGGAGGCATCACCCATTGGCTTTGAAGAGTTAAAAAGCAGTGAACCGCAGGAATCCTCGAGGGACATCAGAACAAGGGTGGAGAATGCCAGAGGGATTCAGTCCGACCGGTTTAAGGGGGAGGGAATCTGCTTTAACAGCGAGATGAAGGGAGAGCAGATCCGCAGATACTGTGAATTAAAAAAAGAGGACGAACAGTTCTTTCAGAAGGTATACAGGAATATGAATTTAAGTGCCAGGGCATACGGAAGGATTCTGAAGGTATCCAGAACCATTGCAGACCTGGCAGGGGAGGAGCACATCGGCCATGAGCATCTATGTGAAGCCATCAGTTATCGCAGTCTGGAGGATAAATATTGGAACAGCTGACAGTTAGGGAAGAGATGGATACAGAGAGGGAGAAGGGATATCTGTACTGGCTTACCCAGGTTCCGTCTGTGGGAGCCGTAACCATTAGGCGTCTCTGGGACAGGTATCATTCTTTTGAAAACATATATAATATGGAAGGAAAAGAATTAAAAGGCCTGGGAATGCTGCCGGAAAAGAGGGCCCGGGACTTTGACCAGCAAAAGCAATTCCTGGAAAAGGCCCTGGAGGAGTATGGCAGGCTGCAGGAAAAGGGGATTCGTTTCGTGGCTTTTTGGGAGAGGGAGTACCCAAGGCGTCTTCGTTCCTTATACAATAGTCCAGCCGGACTCTATGTGAAGGGAAGGCTTCCCGAGGATAGCAGGCCAGCCGCTGCCATCGTAGGGGCCAGGAGCTGCAGCAATTACGGAAGGCAGGCGGCACAGATGTTGGGGCGTTATCTGGCCGGAGCAGGGATTCAGGTAGTCAGCGGCATGGCTCTTGGCATTGATGGGGCCGGACACAGAGGCGCCCTGGAGGCAGGAGGCGATACCTATGGAGTTCTTGGATGCGGGGTGGATATCTGTTATCCAAGAAGTCATTTTGCCATGTATCTGGAGATTCCCAAAAAGGGTGGGATTTTGTCGGAGTATAAGCCGGGGGAGGCCCCGGCCTCCAAAAATTTCCCTATGCGCAACCGGATCATCAGCGGCTTGTCTGATGTGATCATTGTAGTGGAGGCAAGGGAGAAAAGCGGTTCCCTGATTACAGTGGACTGCGGGCTTGACCAGGGGAAGGAGATCTTTGCAGTGCCTGGGATGATTACGGACTCCTTAAGCATGGGATGCAACCGGCTCATCAGACAGGGGGCGGGAATCGTCACCTGCCCGGAGGATATTCTGGAGTATTTTCACATTTTTGTAGACAAAAAGTTAAGAGTTGATGAAAAAAATGAGAATGGACTTGCAAAGAAGGAAAAAATGGTGTATAGTTGCTTGGATTTACAACCCAAATTTATAGATCGGATTGTAGAAGAGTGCGGCTTGTCTCTGGGGGAGTGTCTGACACTGCTTTTGGAGCTGGAGCTGGAGGGGAGAATTGTCCAGACTGCAAGCCACTATTATGCAAAAAAGCTGTAAAGAAGGAGCCGACATGGAAAAGTGTTTAGTAATTGTGGAGTCACCGGCAAAGGTAAAGACCATTAAGAAATTTTTGGGCACCAATTATGAGGTTGATGCATCCAACGGTCATGTAAGGGATTTGCCGAAGAGCCAGCTGGGCATCGATACGGAGCATGATTTTGAGCCCAAGTATATTACCATTCGGGGGAAGGGTGATATTCTTGCAAAGCTGCGCAAGGAAGTTAAAAAGGCTGATGTTATCTATCTGGCCACAGACCCTGACCGGGAGGGAGAGGCTATTTCATGGCACCTGATGAAGGCTTTAAAATTGGATGAGGAGAACGAAAAGAAGGATAAGAAGGTTTACCGGATCAGTTTTAACGAGATTACAAAGAATGCGGTGAAGTCTTCTCTAAAGTCACCGAGGAAGCTGGATATGGATCTGGTCGATGCCCAGCAGACCAGAAGGATTCTGGACCGCATGGTAGGATACAGCATCAGCCCCCTTCTCTGGGCAAAGGTGAAGCGGGGGTTGAGCGCGGGACGTGTCCAGTCTGTGGCTCTCCGCATGATCTGCGACAGGGAGGAGGAGATCAATGCCTTTATTCCCGAGGAGTACTGGAACCTGGAAGCAGAGCTTTTTCAAGAGGGCAGCAAAAAGGCCCTGAAGGCTAAATTCCACGGGGACAGTCACGGAAGGATTGCGATTCACAAGAAAGAGGAGCTGGATGAGATCTTAAAGAGCTTGGAGCAGGCCGCCTATGTGGTCAGTGAGGTGAAGAACGGAGAGAGGAGCAAAAAGGCGCCCCTTCCTTTCACCACCAGCACCTTGCAGCAGGAGGCCTCCAAGACTTTGAATTTTTCTACCCAAAAGACCATGCGTCTGGCCCAGCAGCTTTATGAGGGCGTGGAGGTGAAAGGAAAGGGAACCATAGGTCTTATTACGTATCTGCGTACAGATTCTACCCGTGTGGCGGAGGAAGCCGACCAGGCGGCCAGGACTTATATCGGCAGGACTTACGGGGAGAATTATGTGGCTTCTGCGGAAGGCGCCAAGAAGAACTCGGGAAAGATTCAGGACGCCCACGAGGCTATCCGCCCTACAGATATTACTCTGACGCCGGTGAAGGTAAAGGATTCTCTTCAGAGAGATTTGTTCCGTCTCTATCAGCTGATCTGGAAACGTTTCACTGCCAGCCGCATGGAGGCTGCTTTGTATCATACGGTTTCCGTGAAGGTGCAGGCAGGGGAGTACGAGTTTACCTTGTCTGCCTCCAAGCTGGCTTTTGACGGATTTATGTCTGTGTATGTGGAGGATGAGGAGAAGGAGGAGTCCGGCGCCCTGATTGGAAAGCTGGCCAAGGGGATGGAGCTGCGCCTTGGAAAGCTTCACAGCAGCCAGCACTTTACCCAGCCGCCGGCTCATTATACGGAGGCTTCCCTTGTGAAGGCCCTGGAAGAGCAGGGGATCGGACGTCCCAGTACGTATGCTCCTACCATTACCACCATTATTGCCAGACGTTATGTGGCCAAGGAGAATAAGAATTTGTATGTGACCGAACTGGGAGAAGTGGTGAACCGGATTATGAGGGAGAATTTCCCCAGTATTGTGGACCTTCAGTTTACGGCCAATATGGAGTATCTCCTTGACCGTGTGGGGGATGGAACCGTGGAGTGGAAAACCGTTGTCCGCAACTTCTATCCAGATCTGGACGAGGCTGTGAAGAAGGCGGAGAAGGAGCTGGAGACCGTGACCATAGCCGATGAGGTGTCCGATGAGATCTGCGACCAGTGCGGGCGGAATATGGTGATTAAGTATGGCCCTCACGGCAAATTTCTGGCCTGCCCGGGATTCCCGGATTGTAAGAACACCAAGCCCTATTTTGAGAAGGTGGGAGTTCCCTGCCCCAAGTGCGGCAAGGAAGTGGTGATCAAGAAGACTAAGAAGGGCAGAAAATATTATGGCTGTGAGAATAACCCGGAGTGCGATTTTATGTCCTGGCAGAAGCCTTCCACTGTAGTATGCCCGGAATGCGGAAGCTATATGGTGGAGAAGGGCAGCAAGCTGCTGTGCAGCAACGAGCAGTGCGGTTATTCTACAAAGCTGAGTGAGAATTCGGAAAAAGAGAATGATTAGAGCAATTTTTTGAAAATTTCCAATAAGTGTTGTTATTTTTCAATAGATATGATACAATTTTTGTATTACTATTGGTATATGGCTCTTTTTTGCGGGCAAGAAGGAGGTTTTTGAAAAATGAGCGTTCAGTTATTGGATAAGACAAGAAAAATCGGAAAATTATTGCACAATAATAATTCTAATAAGGTGGTATTCAATGATATCTGCCATGTATTAAGTGAGATATTGGATTCTAATATACTGGTTATCAGCAAGAAAGGAAAAGTTCTTGGAATCAGCACCTGGCCCGGGGTAGATGAGATTGAGGAACTGATTGATGATCAGCTGGGCGGCTTTGTGGATCAGATGCTGAATGAGCGTCTTTTAAGCATTCTGTCAACAAAGGAGAATGTGAACCTGGCTACCTTGGGATTCGCGGAGGAGAATGTAAAGAAGTATCAGGCTATTATCACTCCCATCGACATTGCAGGGGAGCGCCTCGGAACTCTTTTTATCTACAAGATGAATACTCAGTATGACATAGACGATATTATCTTAAGCGAGTACGGCACAACCGTGGTAGGACTGGAGATGATGAGGTCCGTCAACGAGGAGAACGCTGAAGAGACCAGGAAGATTCAGATTGTGAAGTCGGCCATCAGCACCCTTTCCTTTTCGGAACTGGAAGCCATTACCCATATCTTTGAAGAGCTGGATGGGAACGAGGGGATTCTGGTGGCCAGCAAGATTGCCGACAGGGTGGGGATTACCCGTTCTGTCATTGTCAATGCCCTCCGCAAGTTTGAGAGTGCAGGGGTGATTGAGTCCCGGTCGTCGGGAATGAAGGGGACTTATATTAAGGTTCTTAATGACGTGGTGTTTGATGAGCTGAAGCAGATTAAGAATTCTAATTCCATAAGGTGACCGTGAGTGTACGGGAATCAGGAAAGACGTAAGGAGTCTTATGTAAACCTTACGTCTTTTTTTATTCTATAGAATTCGGAGGTTAAAAGCCAGAATCAAACTGTTTGACGTCAAATGACACAAAAGAATTTGTCCGCACTCCATTGCGCCAAAAGAAAAGCAGAATTCCCTGAAAATGCCGAAAAATTCGGGTGTTGCAGAAATTGACATATGAAAAAAATACTGTCAATTTACAAAGAATTAGCAAAATGTTATGGTGGATATACGAAAGTTGCAGAAAAAATAAGCAATAATAGACAAAACGGAAGGCTTGAGAATATGGAAAATGTGAGTATTCTTCTTATTGGTATCGGCGGTTACGGTACAAATTACATAAAAGAACTGACAGAAAAAAATGTCACATCAGCTGCGATTGCGGGAATCTGCGAGGTAATGCCGGATGTGAAAGAGAGATTCCCGGTAATAGAGGAGAGAGGGATTCCCCTATTTGAGACGCCGGAAGAGTTTTACAAGGACCATAAGGCGGACTTGGCAGTGATCTCTACTCCCATCCATTTACATTTTCAGCAGATTATCACCTGCCTTCGCCATGGGTCTCATGTTCTCACGGAGAAACCGGTGTGCACTACCATAGAGGAGGCAAAGAAACTTCTTATGGCAGAGAAGGAGACGGGGCGGTTTGTGTCCGTGGGATATCAGCTGAATTATTCCGGCGACGTGCTGGCCATGAAGAAGGATATTTTAAATGGAAGATTTGGAAGGCCTGTAATGTTTAAGGCTCTTCATGCCATGAGCCGCGGGGAAGCCTATTACCGAAGAAATAACTGGGCCGGGAGGATCCGGGTCAACGGGTGCATGGTAAATGACAGTCCCTTTAACAATGCCTGCGCCCACCAGTTTCAGAATATGACCTTTTTGCTGGGGGATGCCTTAGACCGGGCGGCAGAGCTTTTGGAGGTTACAGGGGAGCTTTACCGGGCCAATGAGGCCGTGGAGAATTTTGACACGGCGGCAGTGCGCGCCGTAACGCAAAGCGGCGTTCCCATCTACTATTATACCAGCCATGACCTGAAGTCGAAAAAGCTGGGGCCCGTGTCAGAGTATAGGTTTGAACAGGGAACCATCTATTATGGAAGAGATTTCGGAGAGGGGCCGGTGTGGGAGTATGTGGCGGAGTTTCCGGATGGAAGCCGGTACAGCTACGGCCAGGTTCCCAAGAGGGAGCGGCTTCAAAAGCTGTATGACGCCATAGAATGTGTGAGAACAGGGGAGCATCCGGTGTGCACCATCCAGTGCGCCATGCCTCACTTGGAGGCAGTGAGCCGTCTGGCAGAACTGCCTGTGGCGCCTGCCAGGGAAGAGGCATTGGAATATGTCCTGGAGGATGGGGACCGGTACTGCCGGATTCGGAATCTGGAGGAGATCTTTTTGATATGCTATGAAAAACAGGTGATGCCTTCTGAGGCGGGGGCGGGCTGGAGCCGGAAGCCTTAAGGCTTTGGAAAGGATTATAAACAGATGTCTGTGTCTTTGGGGCAGAGGCATACTGGAATAATAAATGGCAGGGAGGCCCTAAGGGCAGCTGACTGCCGAAAATAAGAAAAGGAGAGGTAAGATTATGAGGAAAACTGCAAGACAGGTAAGTGCAATGGCTATGGCAGCAGCTATGGCGGCGGTGACATTGGCAGGGTGCGGCTCTTCCGGGAGCTCCACGCCATCTACTACGGCGGCCCCGGCTGCAACAGAAGCTGCCACACAGGCGGCAGGAGGAGAAAGCAGCGCCCCTTCGGCAGAGACCCAGGCTCCGGCTGCTTCCGACAAACCTTATGAGGGGACCAAGCTGACCTGGTGGACCAAGCTGAATGCCAATGTATCCGCCACGTATCCCAACCTTGGAGACACGCCTTGGGCCCAGTATATTAAGGAGCAGACAGGAATTGAGATCGAGTTTATTCATCCCACTGTGGGTTCCGAGAAGGAGGAGTTCTCCATTCTGGTTGCCAGCGGAGAGTATCCCGATATTATTGAGCACACATGGACTGCTTACCCCGGAGGACCAGGGGCGGCCATCAATGACGGCGTGATCATCCAGTTAGATGAGGTTATGGTTCAGAATGCGCCTAATTTTACAAAGATGATGGCAGACCATCCGGATATTGACCGCATGGTTAAGACTTCTGACGGGCATTATTACTGCTTCCCCTTCTTAAGAGGAACAGAGCAGCCAAATGTGACTCAGTTTAGTTCCGGTATGCTTTTGAGAAAAGATGTGTTGGATGAAATGGGCTTAGAACTGCCGGAGACCATTGACGAGTGGGAGACCGTGCTGAGAGCTTATAAGGAACATGGCTTTGAGGTTCCTTTTGTCACCAGAAATGAGTGGCTGAAGGACGTATGGTCACCGGGATTTGACAACTGGGGCGATTTCTATGTGGAAGATGGCGTGGTTAAGCACGGACTCATCGAGGACAGCAGAAAAGAGATGATCAGCAAGCTGCGTGATTGGTATGCAGAAGGGTTAATCAACCGGGATTGGTTAGTTGATGACAAGTCTTCCAACCAGACTTATTTTACGACAGAGAAGAGCGCAGTGGCTTACGCGCCCTTCGGCCAGGGCCTTGGGCAGTATACCCAGATTATGAACGAGGCTAATCCGGAGATTACCCAGGAGGATATCCGTTCTACGGTTCCCGTTACTTCTACCAAAGGAAAGAACGCCAAGTTCTCCAAGATGAACCAGGTATTTGACAAATCCGGTGTGTCCGCAGCCATTACAAGCCAGTGCAAGAATGTGGAAGCAGCTGCATGGCTTCTGGACTGGATGTACAGTGAAGAAGGAAATCTGTGCTGCAACTTCGGTATTGAGGGACTTACCTTTGAACTGAAGGACGGCGAGCCGGTCTATACCGATGTTATTATGAAGAATCCTGACGGAATGTCCGTAGCCAACGCCCTGGCCGCTTACACAAGAGCCTCCACTTCCGGCGTATGTGTTCAGGATCCCAGATATATTGAGCAGTATTATGAGCAGGAGAACCAGAAGGAAGCCCTGGAGTTGTCCAAGAAGACAGATATGGGCGAGCATTTCTTCCCGCCCACATCCGTTGCAAGCGAGGACAGCGAGCGCTACGCAGACATTATCAACAATGTAAAGACCTTGTCTGACGAGATGGAAGCCCAGTTCATCGCCGGCACCGTATCCATGGACGAGTGGGACGGCTATATTGCACAGCTGAAGGCTTTCGGAATCGAGGAAGCCATTGAGATGATGCAGAAGGCTTATGATACTTATATGGCCAATTAAGGAATGAATCGAAGGTGCTGCACCTGAGGGGGATAAGGTTTGGCCGGCCTCTCGGGGGCAGTGCCTTTTTTGTGGGGAGGCCGGCCTCCCCAGCCAACCCGAAAAGAAAGGATCGCGATATGGATAGAATGATGGAATTGCTGAACCGGTTAGATTACACTGTGCCGGGGCTTTTGAAAGCAGGAGAATTGTACGAGAAAGGAGACCTTGAAGGCGCCATGGATGCGGTGGCGGAGCATTTCCGTACCAGAAAGGGGCCAAGGTATCTTTTTGATGCGGAGGATATGAAGGGATTTGAGGATTCCCAGATTCTGGGCGAAGCCGAGGAGGTCATGAATCACAAGATTTACGGATACCAGTTTCCAGGGGAGATCGAGTGGTCTTTTAATCCTACGGCGGATACGTCCAGGGATAATGAGTGGAGCTGGTCTCTGTTCCGCCATATCTACTGGCAGCCTCTCGCAAGGGCTTACGTGATGACGGGGGATGAGAAGTACACCAGGGAATTCCTTCATCAGATGAGGGAGTTTGAGCGGTATTGGCCGGCAAAGCCCTTTATGGAGGACGATACCTTTGAGACCAAGTTTAAGTTTCCGGGCCATGCATGGCGTACCATCGAGACGGCCATGAGAATGTATACCTCCTGGCTTCCCTGTATGGAGGCGTTCAGGCGGTCCGAGAGCTGGGGACGAGAGGACTGGGTGTCCTTTTTGACTCAGGTCTGCGACCATGCTGATTTTCTTATGACCCACTACAGCAATCACAACCGCTCCAGCAACTGGCTGACTATGGAGTCCGGGGCCTTGCTGCAGTGCGGAATCATGTTTCCGGAGATCCGGTCAGAGTGGAAGATTACCGGGTATGAGAGAGTGATGCATGAGGTGAAGTATTCCTTTGACAATGACGGAATCCACATGGAGAGGACTCCCATTTACCATATGGTGGCGGCAGGGGTGTATCTGCAGTGCTATAGGCTCTGCAAGCTAAACGGGATTCCTGTGGCGCCTTATGCCCTGCCTACTCTGGTGAAGGCGGCGGATTTCCTTCTCAGCCTGGTGAAGCCGGATTTCTCCACACCCATGATCGGGGACGCAGACCGGGTGGATCTTTTGACCAGGCGGTGCGATACGTCTCTGTATGAGGGCATGAATCTGACCTTTGATCCCAAGGATCTCAACGAGATGAGGGCTTATTTCAGAACCTTGTATGAGGTTACGGGGCGGGAGGATTTTCTGTGGGCCGCCACCAAGGGGAAGGAAGGAAAGGAGCCCAAGGAGCACAATTTTGCTTACCGGGATGCAGGGATCTATGTGATGCGCTCCGGATGGGGCAGTGAGGACAATTATTTCCACGTTCACGGGGTACAGCTGGAGCGGGGGGAGAAGAGCACCCATTCCCACAACGACACCGGGCATCTGGAGCTTCATGTAAAGGGTGAGGATATCTTAACGGACAGCGGGCGGTATATCTATAACAGCTCCTGCTGGAAGGACTGGCGCCACTATTTTCTGTCAGCCAAGGCCCACAATACGCTCTATGTGGACGACCATGAGATGGGTACGGTTCCGGGCGTGACCAGGGTGAGAGGGGTCAGGACCTATTGCCATGGGTTTGTGGAGAATGATCAGTACCGGATGATTGATATTTCCCATAACGGGTATGTGTACCGGGAGGATCCGATTTATCACAGAAGGCGGGTGGTGAATCTGCCGGGAGATCTGTTTATCATTGACGATCAGGTGACAGGGCTGGGACTGTCGGAACATGATATGAGGCTGTATTTTAATTTTGCCTTTGGTGAGCTTTCTCATAAGGGCGGCGGGGAGTTTGGTTATGTGTCCCAGAAGGGGCGCCGCTATGATGTAAGGGTGAAGGCGTCCAAGGACGTAGACTTTGAAATTCTTAAGGGCAGTGAGGAGCCCATTGGAGGATGGATTTCCTATGGGTATGCCTGGAGAAAGGCTATCCCTCAGCTTGCGGTGAAGACTAATGGGCCGGTTCCTGTAAGATTCGTGACGGTAATGGGGCCGGAGGGCTGTGAGGCCCGGGTTTTGGTGACCCTTGAGGAAGTGAAGGTGGAGCTGGCAGGCGGCCGGGTGCTCATTATGGGCGAAGATGAAGTCCGGATAGAGGAGTGATGATATGAGATATGGGATTTGTACGGGTCTGGAGAATCTGGAGCTGCTAGAGAGGCTGGGCTATGATTATATCGAGCTGTCGGTGACGGCCACCATGAATCTGGAGCCCAAGGCCCTTTGGGAGTACCGGGAGAAATTGAAAAGCTCCAAGGTGAAATGTGAGGCCTTTAATATTTTATTTCCCAAGACCATGGAACTCATAGGGGGTAATACCTCGGAAGAGGAGCTTAGGGAGTATCTCCATAAGGCCATGGCTTTGATTCAAAGTTTTGGAGCCGAGGTGGTGGTGTTTGGAAGCGGTAAATGCAGACGATGCCCCAAAGGGATGACCTACGGGGAGGCCTACAGACAGCTGGTGAAGGTATACCGGATTACAGGAGAGATCGCTGGGGAGTACGGGGTGAAGGTGGTCATTGAGCCTTTGAGCCGGAAGGAGACCAACATGATCTGTACCATGGCGGAGGGAGCCATCCTGGAGTCTGATGTGGCTCATCCCAATGTGGGGCTGCTTTCCGATTTCTTCCATGTGTGCGCCAACAGCGATTCTATAGACGATATTGGGGTCATCAGAAATTTCGGCCATATCCATATTGCCTCGGGAAAGGGGAGACGGTATCCTGTCTCTCAGGAAGGGGAATGCTACGGGGAGTTTATAAAGGCCTTACAGGATGCAGGGTATAACGGAAGAATCAGTATTGAGGGAAAGACAGAGGACATGGAGAAAGACGGCGCGGCGGCGCTGGTTCTTTTGAGGGAATTGGAGGGCAGGAGCTATGAGTAAGGTAAGACTTGGAATCATCGGTTACGGAAATATCGGTAGTCAGCACGGAAGAAGCATTAAGGCGGGGAAGATTCCTCCTGTGGAGCTGGCGGCCGTGGCGGATATTAACCCGGACAGGCTGAAGACAGCCAGGGATACCTTCGGCATGGAGCTGCCGGTGTTTGGCAGTGCAGAGGAACTGATCCATTCGGGCCTTTGTGACGGGGTTTTGATCGCCACGCCTCACTACTATCATCCCTCCATGGCCATTGAGGCTATGGAGGCCGGGCTTCATGTGCTGGTGGAGAAGCCTGCCGGGGTTTATACAAAGCAGGTGGAGCGAATGGACGAGACGGCAAGAAGACACCCGGAGCTTGTGTACTGTATGGACTTTAACCAGAGGACCAATCCCCTCTACGCAAAGGTGAAGGAGCTTTTGGAAAGCGGGGAGCTGGGGCAGATGAAGCGGGTGATCTGGATTATTACGGACTGGTACCGGTCTCAGAGCTATTATGACCAGGGGGGCTGGAGGGCTACCTGGGATGGCGAGGGCGGCGGCGTCCTTTTGAATCAGAATCCTCACAACCTGGATCTGTGGCAGTGGATGTGCGGCATGCCCAAAAGGGTGAAATCCAACGTGTATTACGGGAAGCACAGGAAGATTGACGTGGAAGATGATGTGACCGCTTTGGTGGAGTATGAAAACGGTGCCACAGGCTGTTACATCACGACGGTGGGAGATGCCCCCGGCACCAACCGTTTGGAGATTGACGGGGAGCGTGGTAAGATTGTAGTTGAGGATGGAACCTTAAAGTTCTGGCGGCTGAGAGTGCCGGAGCCGGAGTTCAACGCGTCCTACCGGGGCGGCCTTGGGAAGCCGGAGGTATGGGAGTGCGAGATTCCCGTAAAGGGGACTTATACGTCTCATCCGGGGATTATTACGAATTTCTGCAATGCCATTTTAAAGGGAGAGAAGAGAATTGCCCCCGGTGAGGAAGGAATCAAGGGCCTTCAGATTTCCAATGCCATTCATCTGTCGTCCTGGCTTGGGGGACAGTGGGTGGAGCTGCCTCTTGATGGGGAGCTGTTCCTTGAGAAGCTAAAGGAACGCTGCCGCAGACCGGTGATTGAGTGAGGGGCCAATAAAATATGACCAGGGAGGTGCAGAAGAACGTGGAGAAGAGAAACAGGAAGCTATACAGGATGTTCACCAAGTGGAGTTTGTCCTATGTGATATTGTCTACAGTGGGGATTCTTGTCATTTTCTTCTGCACTATGAAATATAATGAGGCTCTCAGGGCAGATCTGGAGTATACCAATTCGGTGCAGCTGGAGCTGGTGCAGCTTCAGATGGACAGAAATGTAAGGAATCTCCGGTCATTTGCAAGCAAGGCCAATCTCAATAAAATGGTGAACAGCTTAAGGGAGCTGGATTCCTATGAGGACGTGTCCAGGTATGAGCTGTATGTGCTTATGAAGGAGCTGGCCGGCGAGATGCTCTGGGAAAGCGGAAGCAAGGATACTTTTCTGTATTTTCCGGCCATGGATCTGCTGCTTTCAGGGAGCTATTACAATAACAGCAAGGATTATTTTGATGTGTTTTTTGAGGCCTATGGCTTCAGCTACGACGATTGGTATGAGGTGATCTGCAAAGATTACCGGGCAGCGCAGATTTTCGCTCTGGATACCAAGAAGGGGAAGCCCCTTTTTGTCCTTGTAAAGCCTTTGGACAGCAGCAGCAGGCAGACTCCGGCAGTGAATGCCATTATGATACTGGATATGGAGGAGATTTTGCGGGCTTCCCAGTGGCTGAGCCAGGACCGGGATAACATCTGTATTGTGGACAAGCTCAACAAGAAGGTGGTGTCCCATAAAGCATTAGACCCGGCGGTCAAGGAGATTCTTCTGGGAGGCCGGGCGGTCAGGGAGAGCAACTGGAGATTTGAGGCCGGGGATTCCGTGGTATCTTTGGTGTCCTCCATCTATGAGAACTGGGATTATGTGGTTATTACCCAGGAGCAGGTCACGGCGGCCAGGATCGGGGAGATGCAGAAGCTGGTGGTCTTTTTAATCCTGATTTATCTGGCCATCAGCGCCGGAACCATCGGGTATGCGTCCTTCAGGCACTATCTTCCCATTCAGAAGCTGATCCATATTCTGCAGCAGGAGGAGCCGGCGGAGGATCATATGGGCGGTGACGCCTATGAGTATATCAGTAAGTCGGTGCACAAGCTGGTGGATCAGAACCGGGAGCATACCAGCGTTATCAGCAGGCAGAGAAATGCCATAAGCAGAGAGCTTCTCCACAGGCTTTTGACGGAGAAGCAGGCCACGGATCTTATCGGCGAGGGGCTTCTCGGGCAGTACGGGATCCATGTGGGAAACAGTCTCTGCGGGATTCTTGCCTACCGGATGGAGGAGGTCTTGCCGGGTGAGGGCGGGGATACCCAGGAGATGTCCTGGTTTATTCTGAAAAATGTGACGGAGGAAAACCTGTCCCAGGAGGATTTCAGAGTCCTCTGCTTCAGGGAAGGCCGCCAGGAACTGATCTTCTTATTCTGGTGTGAGGATGAGGAGAAGGAGATAGGGGAGGGAGCTTTGGAGGCTCTGAGGACTTCCATGGAGTTTGTGGACAGTCATTTTAAGATTCCCTATGAGGCGGCTCTCAGCGACCTTCACCGGGGGACAGGGGAGATTTACCTGGCTTACCGGGAAGTGTGCCGGGTGTTTGAATACCGGAGAAAGGGAGAGGGGAAACAGATTGTCTCTTACAGGGAGATCAACCTTCTTCCCGTAGATACTCTTTTAAAATATCCCATTGATGTGGAGAACCGTCTGACCCACTGGGTGAGTACAGGGGACGGGGAGGCGGCCTGCCGGGAGGTGCGTCAGCTTCTGGAGGATAATCAGGCTAACTGCCTGGAGCCGGAGGCTATGCAGTTTCTGGTGAGCAACATCGGGACCAGCGTCATGCGTGTGGCAGGAGGCGGGGCAAAGGGCACCGGCCTTCCCGGATTCCAGAAGGCTCTCATGGAGGCCTGCAGAAGCGGGGACACAGGGAGAATGCAGGAGGAGCTGGAACGCCTGGTCACGGCGGCCTGCCGGGAGATGGACGAGTTAAACCGGCAGGAGCGGGACAATCAGAAGGGAAAGCTGTATCAGGAGATCAGGGCCTTTGTGGAGGAGAATTACTGGGATGGGGAGTTGAGCGTCAATTCCATGGCAGACCATTTTGGCGTACAGCCCACCTATCTGTCCCGGGTCTTTAAGGAGCTGTCAGGGGACAAGCTGTCCCAGTATATCCATATGGTGCGTCTGGTTCATGTGAAGGAAATGCTTCTTAAGGACGTGCGTCTGGAGGATATTGCCGTGGAGTGCGGGTTTGGAAGCCAGAGGACGTTTTTAAGGATTTTTAAGCAGTATGAGGGAGTAACTCCCACTCAATATAAGGAGCTGGAGGAGAAGAGGCGAAAGGAGGAGCAGCGGTTATGAGGGAAATTAAGTCGGCGGTCATCGGTTGCGGGCTGATCTCCAAGAATCATCTGAAGGCCTTAAGGAACGTGGAGGGCGCCAGGTGCGGGGCTGTCTGTGATATTGTAAGGGAAAAGGCAGCGGCAGCGGCAGGGGCATACTCAGAAAACGGAGAGATCCAGATCTATGAGGATTATCATGAGCTCTTAAGGGATGGGGATATTGAGGTGGTACATATCTGTACGCCTCATCATCTCCACGCAGACATGGCGGTGGAGGCCCTTCTTAGGGGCAAGCATGTGCTGTGCGAGAAGCCTATGGCCCTCACCGCAGACGATGCAAAGAGAATGATCAAGGCCAGGGACGAGTCGGGAAAATGTCTCGGCATCTGTTTTCAGAACCGGTACAACGAGTCTTCCAGGTACATGAGGGAGCTTCTTGAAAGCGGAGAACTGGGAAAAGTCCTTGGAGGCCGGGGACAGGTGACTTGGGACAGGAAGCCGGAGTATTATACCACATCTCCATGGCGCGGACGCTGGGCCACGGAGGGCGGCGGAGTGCTGATCAATCAGGCCATCCACACCTTTGATTTGCTGCAGTGGCTGACCGGGCCGGTGAAGTGTGTGGAGGCCGGCATAGGCACCAGGCGTCTGAAGGAGGCCATCGAGGTGGAGGACACCGTTGATATTCTCATGACAGGCATGGAGGGACAGAGGATCTTGTTCTATGCTTCCAACTGCTATGTGAAAAATGCGCCGGTGGAGCTGGAGATCATCTGCGAGAAGGGCAGTGTGAAAATGGTGGGAAACCTGGTGGTTACGGAGCGGGACGGTAAGACTGTCTCCAAGGATTATTCTTCAGGCCAGGTTCTGGGAAAGGACTACTGGGGCAGCGGCCACGGGTTTTTGATTGATGATTTCTACCGGTGTATCCGGGAGGGAAGAGACTTTCCCGTAAGCGGTGAGGAGGCTGTGGTCAGCGTCAGGCTGTTGGAGGCTGTGTACCGTTCCGCCAAGGAGGGCACCGCAGTTTCTCTGCTGCAGGAGTCCTGCCCCGGACTTTAAAAAGGGGCGGAGGTCATGGGCAGGATCCATGAAGGTTTAGGAAAGGAAGGTTCGTTTATGAGGAAGGCCAAAGGGCAAAGCCAGGGTGTGATGATTAATGGCAGAAGGCTGTCGTTTGGGGAGCGTGTGGCAAGGGATTTCCACCACAACTGGATGCTGTATCTGATGCTGCTTCCCATTGTTGTGTATTATTTGATTTTTAAGTTCGGTCCCATGTTCGGACTGAGCATTGCGTTTATGGATTATAAGCCTGCCAAGGGGTTTTTGAACAGCAGCTGGGTAGGGTTTAAGCATTTTAAGAATTTCTTTTCGGATTATTATTTTGGGCGGCTTTTGAGGAACACCATAAGAATCAGCGTGTTTTCTCTTCTGACCTTCCCGGCGCCTATTATCTTGGCTCTTTTGCTCAACGAGCTTCGGAGCAAATGGTTTTCCAAGTGGGCCCAGACCATTACTTATATTCCTCACTTTATTTCCACGGTGGTAATCTGCGGTATTATTGTGAAGCTGACCAACAGCACCGGTGGGATTACGGCTATTCTTCATAACCTGTTCGGCATGGAGAAGGAGACTCTTTTGAATCACACAGAGTATTTTCTTCCTATCTATATTCTGTCGGATTTGTGGCAGACCATCGGGTGGAACTCCATCATCTATCTGTCGGCCCTGGCAGGAATTGACCAGGAGCTTTATGACGCGGCCAAGGTGGATGGAGCGGGACGGTTTATGCAGGTGATCTACATTACCATCCCCTGCCTCATGCCAACCATTATTATTATGCTGATTTTGAAAATGGGCAAGATCTTTGATGTAGGGTATGAGAAGATCATGCTTTTGTACAACCCGGCCATCTATGGCTCGGCGGATGTGATTAATACTTATGTGTACCGGAAGGGTCTGATTGATGCTCAGTACAGCTACAGTGCGGCAGTTGGCCTGTTTAACTGTGTAGTCAGCTTTACGTTGGTTACGATTACCAATAAGCTGAGCAAAAAGGCCAGCGGCAGCGGTCTGTGGTAAAGGAGGCGCGGCTTATGAGTGCAAAGGGTTCTGTAGTTGTAAAACATAAAATGAAACAGAGTCTGGGGAGCAGGATCTTTGATGTGTGCAATGTAATTTTCATGCTGTCTCTGATCTTAGTGATTTTGATTCCTCTGATTCATGTGGTGTCGGCTTCTTTCAGCAATCCGTCTTCTTATGTGCGTCATGAGGGGCTCATGCTGCATCCGGTGGATTTCAGCTTAGAGGCCTACAAGGCGGTGGCCAAGAACAAGAATATTATTACAGGCTATATGAACACCATTTTTATCGTGGTGGTGGGAACTGTTATCAGTATTATTTTCACGTTGATTGCGGCTTACTGTCTGTCCCGGAAAAATGTGATGTGGAGCAATATTCTCATGATCGGGATTGTGTTCAGCATGTATTTCAGCGGCGGCATGATTCCCTTCTATCTGGTGGTAAAGAGTGTAGGGCTCAACAATTCTATCTGGGCTCTCATCATTCCTTCGGCCATCAGTACCTATAATCTGATTATTATGAGGACTGCCATGGTGTCGGTGCCAGACAGCCTGGAGGAGTCGGCCAAGCTTGATGGGGCCAATCACTGGACTATTCTGTGGAAGATCATGGTGCCCCTGGTGAAGCCTACCATCGCAGTAATTTGCCTGTATTATGCGGTATCCAACTGGAACGCATGGTTCAATGCCATGCTGTTTATCCGGGACAAGGCCGGGTACCCTCTGCAGCTGGTGCTGCGGGAAATTCTCCTTCAGAATGACACTTCGGCCATGACAGCCGGTTCCGGCGCCGATGATTACCTGATCAGTGAGACCATTCAGTTTGCTACCATTGTGGTGGCTACGCTGCCTATTCTGACTATTTATCCCTTTATCCAGAAGTATTTTGTGAAGGGCGTGATGATCGGGGCAGTGAAGGGATAGAGATTCCATATGGTGTTGAAATCGTTTGAGTGAGGTGATATGGTATATGAGAGTGAAATATGACGAGATGTGCCGGGAGTTTGAGAGAGTCCTGGTAAAAAGAGGGTTTACAGAGGAGAGGGCGCGGCTTTCGGCAAAGCTGTATGCAGATGCCAGCAGGGACGGAGTGTATACTCATGGGCTTAACCGGTTTCCAAAGTTTATAGCCAGCATTGACAAAGGGTGTGTGGATATTCAGGCGGAGCCGGTGCTGGTGCAGTCCCTTGGATTTTTTGAGAGGTATGACGGGCAGAAGGGGCCTGGGAATCTCAATGCATATGCCTGTATGAAGAGGACGATTGAGCTGGCGAAGGAACATGCCATAGGTTGCGTGGCCCTTAGGAATACCAACCACTGGATGAGGCCTGGGAATTACGGGCTTATGGCGGCAAAGGAGAACTGCATCGGCATCCTGTGGACCAACACGGTTCCCAATATGCCGCCATGGGGCGGAAGGGATGCCAAGCTGGGCAACAATCCGGTGGTATTTGCCATTCCTAACGGAGATATGCCGGTGCTGGTGGATGTGGCCATGTCCATGTTCTCCTACGGGAAGCTGGAGAGTTATGCCAGATCGGGGCAGGAGCTGCCGGTGGACGGCGGATTTAACGAGGATCAGCAGATTACCAGGAATGCGGCGGAGATTCTTAAGACCCATCAGTGTATTCCCATAGGGTACTGGAAGGGATCCGGGCTGTCCCTGGCTTTGGACTTAATCGGGGCCACTCTGGCGGGAGGACGGACTTCCCGCATGGTGGGAGAACTGCCGGTGGAGACCGAGCTTTCCCAGGTGTTTATGGCTGTCAGCCTGGACAACCTGGGGGATCCGGAGACTTTAAAGAGAAATATTCAGGAGACCTTGGAGGATATGAAGACCTCTGCTCCGGTGAATCCCGAGAGGCCCGTGTATTATCCCGGGGAGAATATGATGCGCACCAGGAGGGAAAGCATGGAGAAGGGTGTTCTGGTGGACGAGGGAATCTGGAAGAGCGTGCTGGAGATGTAGTATGGTATGCAGGTTATGAGGATATTCGGCCAGGGGGCGCAAGTCCAGAGCTCCTAATGAGAAATGAAAGGAAGGGCAGATTATGATAATACCGGGAATGGTGTCGGCTACTTTTCGGGACAGGCCGGCAGAGGAAATCATCGCACTCTGCGTGGAGGCAGGGCTTAAGGCGGTGGAGTGGTCGGAGAATGCTCATGTGATGCCGGGGGATCCGGAGGGGGCCGGCCGGCTGTATGAGAGGACCAGGGAAGCAGGACTTTCGGTGGCGGCTTATGGTTCCTATTACAGGCTCGGACAGAATGAGGATATAGAGGATGCCTTCAGGGCGTCCCTTGTCTCTGCGGTGGCCCTCCATGCGCCTCTCATCCGTGTGTGGGCCGGGACAAAAGGGTCAGGGCTTGTCAGCGGCGGCCAGAGGAGGAGGCTGGCGGCAGAGGCCCGGAAGCTCTGTGATATGGCTAAGGAGCAGGGAATCAAGGTGGCTCTGGAGTGGCACAAGAATACGCTCACAGATACCAACGAGTCTGCCATGGAATTTCTTAAGGAGACAGGCCATGAGAATCTGTATTGCCTGTGGCAGCCTACAGTAGCCCTTAATAGGAAGGAGAGAATGGAGGGGCTTGACCTTTTGGGAGACAGGCTTTTGAATCTTCATATTTATTACTGGCTTGAGGGAGTGCGCCGTCCTTTTGAGGAAGGGATGGAGGAATGGCGGCAGTATCTGGAGCATGTGGATATGGGCAAGGAGCGGTTCGGGCTTTTGGAATTTGTCATGGGAAATACAAAAGAGCAGTTTTTGGAAGACGCCAGGGCCCTTCACCAACTTTTGGATCCTAAAAATTAGTTGTAAGGAAAGGAGCAGCAGAACGTTATGGCTGATTTATATGTAAAAGAATTTGATATGATTAATCCCTTTGTGGTTGCCTCCAGCCCGGCTACCCAGGGCGCCAGGAATGTGCTGAAGAGCGCAGCTATGAGGCCGGGAGCTATTGTGCTTCGGAATTTCGGACATGGGGCAGGAGGCGGAAGCTACATAGGGCCGGACAGCAAGGCTATGTTCTCGGGGCAGATGAGCATTCACAGCCATGCAGTGGGAAGGCAGATTAAGGACAGCATCAATACGCTGGAGCAGTATTGTGAGGAAGTCCAGAGGATTAAGAGGGAGATGGACAGTGACATTAAGCTGTGGGTGTCCGTAGGTCATTACAGTGATATTAAAAACGGAGGGGAGTGGGAGAAGGACTGGGCCAGGCAGGCAAGAGAGTTAGAGCTTGCAGGGGCCGATGCCATTGAACTGCATTTTAACACTCCCGGAGTAGCTGTTGCCAAGGATCGGATCTTTGACTACCATCAGCTCCTTCGCCACAGCATTGAAGTCATGAAGAAGGCGGTGCCGGGTATGCCTGTTATGGCGAAGCTGGCCATCGAGTCCTGCGATGTGCTGACGTCCATAAGGATTGCCCAGGCGGCAGGGGCAGCGGCGGTAGGCCCTACGGCAAGATGGAAGGCATTTTATTTTGATCTGGACTGGAGAACGACTGAGGCAAGACCGGGAGCCGGATATGGGGGAACCCAGGCCACACCCTTAGTTTGCTATTCCATTGCAGAGGCAAGGACGGAGGGGCTGACCATTCCTATGTACGGCGGGGGCGGTGTGTTCAGCTTCCACCAGGCGGCCAGGATCCTGATGTCCGGCAGCCAGGCAGTGCAGCTGGGAGCCCTGGCATGTGCCGGAGGAACCCAGGCATGCAAGAAGGTAATCAGTGATCTGAACCGGTTTATGGACGACAACGGATATAAGGATATAGACAGCCTGTGCGGAGATGCCCTGAAATTATTCCAGATGGACAAGGACTTGACCAGTATGCGGCAGAACCGTCTGGCGGACGCTTATGAGAAAGCCCAGGTGGCGGACAGCTGTATCGGCTGCGGCCGGTGCGTGGACGTGTGCTGGCATGAGGGCATAGAGATGAAGGGGAAGGCAGCGGCTAAGACGGACAAATGTATCGGCTGCGGATACTGCTTCCAGGTATGCCCCACAGGAGCGCTCCATGTGGAGAAGGAGAAGCTTTTGGCTTCGGCTTTTGAGGAGCGGGGGATTGTAAGAGGAAATCAGAGTGTAATATAAGTGAAAGGCAATAAGCCTGCCCTGTGATGTGAGATATGTGTCTATGGGCAGGCTTTTTGCCGTATAGGAGAAAATATATGCTTCAAGGGTTTGCATTTTTCACAGTTTTGTGAACCTGGTTCGGGAAATCATTTCCTATGGATATCTTGCAGAGCAGGTAATAGGAGGTTTGATTACCATCGGTGACTTTACCATGTATTTGGCGGCTTTGACCCAGTTTAGCTCAGCTATGACGGAGGTCATGAAAAGCGTGGTAAACCTGAAACAGTTTTCTGGTTATTATGATGCATTGGAAAAGTATATGAATATGCCGGAACATATGAGAGAAGGCTCCTGCCTTGAGATTCCCAATCCGCCTTTTGAGTTTGCATTTCGCAATGTAAGCTTTACTTATCCGGGACAGGCCGCCGCTTCCCTGTCAGGAGTATCCCTCCTTTTGCGGTCAGGGGAGAAACTGGCCATAGTGGGAGAAAACGGGGCGGGAAAGACTACTTTTATCAAGCTGCTGATGCGCATGTATGACCCTGATGAGGGGGAGATTACGTTAAATGGCGTGGATATCAGGAAGCTGGATTTTGAGAAATATCAAAAGATTATAGGAGCCGTGTTCCAGGACTATAAACTATTCTCTTTTTCCCTTAGAGACAATGTGGCTATGGACAATAAGAAGGGGTATGAGGATAATAAGATTATAAGCCTTCTTGAAACCAGCGGCCTGAAAGAAAAATATAACCGGCTGCCCAAAGGATTAGATACATTTTTAAATAAGAATTTTGACACCGAGGGGTATGTGCCCTCAGGCGGCGAGGGCCAGAAAATCGCCATTGCCAGGGCATTATATAAAGACGCTCCGGTGTTGGTCCTTGACGAGCCTACAGCCGCCTTGGATCCCAGATCCGACTATGAGATTTATCAGACATTTCATGAGATGTCTAAAGGGAAGCTGAGCCTGTTTGTGTCTCACCGGATGGGAAGCATTCATTTCTGTGACCGCATCCTGGTCTTTAGAAGGGGAAGGGTGGTGGAGCAGGGGACTCATGAGGAGCTGTTAAAGAAGGAGGGGGAGTATTCCCAGTTATATCAGATGCAGGCAGAGTATTATCGTTAATCTGGATTTTTACAGAAGCAGATGGTATAGTACTTCTGGAGAAGCTATGGAGAGGTCTCAGAACATATTGATTGCCATGTTGGAAGAACTGCTTTCCGGGAAGACTGCTGCAAAGAAGCAGCAGATATTGGCGGATGAATATGGAATGATAATGACTGCTGAATTAGAAGGGAG
>JAAWHU010000070.1 GCA_022796015.1 Hungatella sp.
GGAACATGTTCTTTTTTACAAGCCATGTTAATATCCTCCTTAACAGTGAGTTGATATTCGTGCAATCCACATAATATTTTAACATGTTAATGACAAAAAATCTATATGAATATCATAAAAACAGGAAAGTATCCAAAAAAAGGCATCATTATGCAAAAAATGCCAGAAAAAATAAGAGGGAAAGATCGGAAATATGTTGAACATCCGGGCTGCCAATGGTATCCTTAAAGGTAGAAAGGCGTTGAAGAATTTATTAAAATCAGGAGGGGTTTTATGACAGTAAAAGATGTTATGAATGTGCTGGGCGCACGAGTTCTGGTGGGGGAGGAGTATCTGGACCGGGAGGTTAGAAGTGCCTGCGGCTCCGATATGATGAGTGATGTTCTTGCATTTTCAAAGGATCATTCGGTTCTGCTTACAGGTCTGTGCAATCCTCAGGTCATCAGGACGGCAGAGATGTTAGACATTGTCTGTATTATTTTTGTCAGAGGAAAAAAACCTGACGAGACCATTCTTGAGATGGCAAGGGAGAGGGAGCTGGTGGTTCTTGAGACAGGCCACAGAATGTTTTCTTCCTGTGGTATGCTGTATGCGGCAGGACTTCATGGAGGTGCGATATAATGGCAGATGTGATTGCTCTGACTTATGAGATATCCCCCGATGATTTTACCAGGGCAGGGGAAGCCAGCAGCGATGTAAAGAGCAAGTTAAAACAGGTTGGGGTCTCGCCGGCGGCTGTCCGCAAGGTAGCTATCGCCATGTATGAGGGCGAGATCAATATGGTGATTCACGCAGAGGGCGGGAAAATTACGGTGGAGATCTCTCCCACGGAGATCAAGATGATACTGGCTGATAAGGGGCCGGGAATTCCGGATATTGACCAGGCTATGCAGGCAGGCTGGTCCACGGCGCCTGACGAGGTGCGTTCCCTGGGCTTTGGAGCCGGGATGGGACTGCCTAATATGAAGAAATATACGGACGAGATGAATATTGAGACGACTCTGGGAGTGGGAACCACCATTACCATGATCGTAAAGTTATAGCAGAAAAGGAAGTGGAAGATGGATAAGTTTTATCATTCTGTACGATTGGATCCGGCTTTGTGTAAAGGCTGCATTAATTGTATTAAAAGGTGTCCTACCCAGGCCATCAGGGTGCGGGATGGGAAGGCGCAGATCAATGCCAAGTTCTGCATTGACTGCGGGGAGTGTATTCGTATCTGTCCTCATCATGCCAAGATCGCTACTTATGACAAGGTGGAGATGATCCGGCAGTATGAGTATGCGGTGGCTCTGCCGGCCCCCTCCCTGTACAGCCAGTTCAATAACCTGGATGATGTAAATATTGTGCTTAACGCGCTGAAGCTAATGGGATTTGACGACGTGTTTGAGGTCAGCGCGGCGGCGGAGATCGTATCGGAAGCCACCAGAAGGTACATATCGGAACACCAGGACCAGGTACCCATTATCAGCACGGCCTGCTCGTCTGTGGTGCGCCTGATCCGTGTGCGGTTTCCCAACTTGATTCCCCATATGCTCCCTCTCAATCCGCCTATCGAGGTGGCTGCCGGTCTTGCAGTGGAGAAGGCTCTTAAGGAGACAGGACTGCCCCGGGAGAAAATAGGAATCTTCTTCATCTCCCCCTGCCCTTCTAAGGTGACCTATGTCAAGTCGCCTCTGGGCACGGAGAAGAGTCAGGTGGACCATGTTCTTGCCATTAAGGACGTATATCCTCAGCTTCTGTCCCATATGAAGGCCGTGGGGGAGGAGCCGGAGGACTTAAGCACCTCGGGAAAGATCGGCATTAGCTGGGGACGAAGCGGCGGGGAGGCCAGCGGGTTGTTCTCGGAGAACTATCTGGCGGCAGATGGCATCGAGAATGTGATCCGCGTCCTGGAGGATCTGGAGGACGAGAAGTTCGGGAACCTTCAGTTTGTGGAATTAAACGCCTGCAACGGCGGATGCGTAGGCGGCGTCCTGACTGTAGAGAATCCCTATGTGGCGGAGGTAAAATTAAAACGTCTCCGCAAATACATGCCTGTGGCCAGAAGCCATATGGAGGAGGGCACGGAGGGCTATGTGCCGTGGACGACAGGGGTGCAGTTTGAACCTGTATTCCGTCTGGGTGAGAATATGCTGGAGAGCTTCTCCAGGCTTGAGCGGGTGGAACGGCTGTGTAAGCGCCTGCCCGGTCTGGACTGCGGCTCCTGCGGGGCGCCTACCTGCAAAGCCTTAGCCGAGGACATTGTGCGGGGAGACGCCAGCGAAAGGGACTGTGTCTACTACCTTAGGGAAAACCTTCATAAGCTGTCCCAGGAGGTTGCGGTTCTGGCCGATGATCTGTCTGACCGGGAAAGTGAGAACGGCGACAGAGGCAGGATCAACGCCCTGAAGGAGTATATTCAGATGATATCGGATGAGATGGCGTTTTTGGACAGCAAGGTCAAGGATAAGAGTGTCGGAGGAGAAGAGGATTAAACCTGTGCCCGGCACAGATTAGGAGGCAGAGATGACAGTAGGAGAATTAATCGACAGAGATATATTTCAGGTGATAGTCCAGGGGGATGATCTGTCCCGCCAGGTTACGGGGATTTTCTGCTGTGACCTGTTGAGTGTGGCCATGGGAAGAGCCCCGTCGGACAGCGCATGGGTTACGGTAATGGGCAATGTCAACACCATCGCCGTGTCCACCCTGGCGGATGTGGCTTGTGTAATACTGGCGGAAGGGGCCCAGGCAGACGAGATGTGCCTGGCCAGGGCAAAGCAGCAGGGGGTTACTCTTCTGGCCACAGAGGAACCGGTCTTTGAGGCGGCCTTAAAGATCCACGGGCTGATCCATGATTGAGCTGTACTATGACCTTCATATCCACTCCTGCCTTTCCCCATGCGGAGACGACGACATGACTCCTGCCAACATTGCAGGCATGGCGGCGGTCAAGGGGCTGGATGTGATCGCGGTGACAGACCATAATTCCTGCAAAAACTGCCCGGCAGTGCTGGCAGCCGCCCAGGAATACGGGATTCTGGCCATTCCCGGCATGGAGATCAACACCTCGGAGGAGGTTCACGCCGTGTGTCTCTTCGAGGACCTTGAGGCAGCCATGGAATTTGATGCCTATGTCTATGACAGGCTGATCCCTTTTCCCAACAAAGAAGAGATCTTCGGAAAGCAGCAGATTTATAATTCCAGCGACCAGGTATGCGGCACAGTGCCTAATCTTCTTATTAATGCGGCGGATATTTCCTTTGAAGGGCTCTGGGAGCTGGTGAGAAGCCGCGGCGGCGTCATGTTTCCCGCCCATGTTGACAAGACTGCCAACAGCCTTATTGCCAACCTGGGCTTTATCCCGCCGGACAGCAGCTTTACCACGGCGGAGGTGAAGGATCTGAAGAAGCTTCATTCTCTGAAAAAGGCCAATCCCTACTTGGAGTCATGCCGGATCATCAGCAATTCCGATGCTCATTACTTGGAGCATATCAACGAACCTCAGCTGACTCTGCAAGTGGAGGAAAAAACCGTCAGGGGAGTGATAAAGGCTCTTCTGGGATAAGGACAGGAGAACGAAAAATATTAAAACCGACCCGGGAATTACGGCTTTGGCTGCCGTAATTCCCGGGCCGGCTTATTCTATGCCCCCAGGTAATACTGCTGGTAATACTGAATCCGCAGCAGATCAAAAATCTGCATCAGCTGGTAGTTAAAGTTAAGCCCATCAAATCTACCAGGCAGCTTTAAGACGTAATCGCTGATCTTATGCTCCTCCATGGTATAGACAGGGTTCTGTGTAATGAGAAGGCTGGCGGCCATCTCAGGATTCTGGCGGCTGCGGGAGGATAAAAAGCCTCTCATAGCCCGGCCTGTAGCAGATATAAAAATGATCATATCCTCCGGAGTAAACTGTATGTTAGGGTCATAGCTGTGGAACTGAACTACATTTTTGCCGAAGGTGATCAAATCCGTCTGAAACTCTACGGCAATGCTCATGGGATACAGGGCGCCTACCAGAACGATTCTTTTGTGGCCGTCGATCTGGCCGCAGATCATGGATACATAGTCTAACATCTCCTGGTCGGACATATCCTTTTCCATAGTTTTTACAAGGTCGCCTGACCGTAAGCCTACCATCCTTCCACGGATCTGATCCAGCCTTGTGAGATGGTGCTGGACAAAGGTTCTGTGAAAGGTCTCCCAGTCAAAATCAGGGCCAAGGCGGCGGATAAAGTCGTCCATATTGCTTTCCAGGATTCCGGTGTCATGAAGGAGCTGTTCTTTTGTTATGGTCTCCATGTCCAAATAATGATCTACCAGATAGGTACAGAGCTTGTAGTTGTCGTCGTAAAACAATGCACCGTTTAAATATTTGAGGATTCTTGCCAGAAGCACATCCATGTTAATTTTCTCCTTCCCGGGCGGTCCCGTCTTTTTTAATCACAGTTACCGACATATCATTGAGGCAGAGGCAGTTGAGCTGTCCGTCGTCAAAGGGCCCGAGGCCTCCATCGATACCGATTTTGTCATGATAAAAGGGATCAAACCACACGTTAAAATTATGGCCGCCGTTGAGATGGCACAGAGGCGTGTGGCCGAAAATAATAGTCTTGCCCTTCAGGGCCGGCGACATATAAAACCAGTCCCGAATCCAGGCGCAGATCTCTTCGTCCTGCTCCTTGAGAGGCAGTTCCGGATTAATACCGGCATGAATCAGCACCAGGGCCTGGCCGTTTACATTCAGCTCAATATAGCTTGGCAGGGAGTTAATATAATCAATGAGCCAGGCTCTGAACTCAGTCCGCTTGTCGCTGAAATCTTTGGTGCAACAGCAGTCCTTCCACAGAAAATGCTCCATCTGCTCCATGGTGCGGATACCGCCGTTGGATTTCCAGATTCTTCCCTGAGGACATTCCCAGTCCTCTTTCATGAGATAATCCCTCATCATCAGTTCATGGTTGCCTTTTAAGAGAAAGATATTATGGGGGTGCTGCCGGATGAAGTGGTAAATCTCCATAGCCTTCTCCCCCCGGTCATTGCAGTCGCCCAAGATATATAAGGTATCCTCATCCTTGAAATCTATTTTTTTTAACATTGCCAACAGAATATCGTAATGCCCATGGAGGTCGGACAGAGCATATACTTTCCCCTTCATAAGTATTCCTCCTTCTGGTCTCGACAAAAACAACAAATGTCTGTCGACATTATACCATGTGCTATGCACATGCTCCCTCCGGGGGATGCACACGGTTCGGAAGGTGCGTTGTCCCGCTTCGCGAGACACCGAACCGGCGCAGGTATCATGTCTGTCGACATTATACCATGGCCGCGCTATGTTGGCAAATATATTACGATTGCTTACAGATAACTTAAGGGACTTGCTTTTTACCAGAAATAGGATTAAGCTGTGTCTAAGAGAATGAAGAGGGAAGGGATATGGATATGAAAAGGAAGTATGAGAAGAGCATAAAAAGAGTGCTGGCGTTGGTTGCCGTGCTGTCCATGGCGCTGTCGGCGCCGGTGTGGGCGGAGGGGAAGGGAGCCCATCAGGAAGACCTTCAAAATCAATGGATTAACATGGGAGAGGGCCCGGGCGTGGCCCAGTGGGTAGATGAAAACGGCGTGGTGTCAGAGGAAACCGGCGTAAGAAAGGAAGACGCCGATGAACATCAGGGGCCGGGTTCAGCAAAAGAAGACAGTAAGCCCCTTCCAGGCACTTCGGGTCAGGGGGATGCAAAAAGCAGCGGGATCTCTGTAAAAAAAGAGGAAGACAGCAGTCAGGTTCAGGCGGAAAAGGAAACCCAGCCGGCCTCAGAGCGGGTCATTGACCCTGCCAGGCCTATGGTGGCTTTGACGTTTGATGACGGGCCCTATGCTCCTGTGGGCAATCGGATTATGGACTGTCTGGCTAACTACGGGGGAAAAGTTACGTTTTATGTGGTAGGCAACCGCTGTGCAAGCTACAGGGATGAGATGCAGCGTATGGCGGCGGAAGGCCACGAGATAGGCAATCATACTTATGAACACAAGTATCTTAATAAGCTGAATGCCCAGCAGATTCAATATCAGGTCAACAAGGGCAGCGAGGCTATCCAGGCTGCCAGCGGAGTGGCTCCGGCCACGGTCCGTCTGCCGGGAGGCAATAAAAATGCCACGGTTCTTTCTAATGTAAACGCTCCGATGATTATGTGGAGTATAGATACCCTGGACTGGAAGACAAAGGATGCTCAGAATACCATCAATACGGTTTTAAACAACATCAAGGACGGAGACATTGTGCTGATGCATGAATTGTATACCCAGACCGGAGATGCCGCAGTGCAGATTATTCCGGCTCTTATCGAGAGGGGATATCAGCTGGTGACGGTCAGTGAGCTGGCCCGGTACAGAGGCGGCCTTGAGAAAGGAAAGCTCTACTCTGCTTTCCGTCCGTAGAATCCATAAGCATATTCCAGCAGGCGGCGGCAGAGGAAAGCTCCGGCGCAGACTGACAGCAGGTATAAGGCGATTCCGGGCCAGATTCCCCATGCCATGGAGATGTCATGGAAGACAACTTGGGTTATGGGATAATAGGGGGAGATGTAGAACATGTCTGCCTGGCCTTCTGTCAGGATATTGATTATGGTAGCCATGAGGCAGAAGAGGAAAAAGAGAGGCAGGGCAGGCAGAAAGTCCCGGAGGCCTCTCCCTGCCAGTCCGGAAGCCGTGGAAAACAGGGCCCCAAAGATCAGCAGGACATGCCACACAAGGCCGTGAAGAGTCAGGGTCCAGTAAGGATGCATCAGGCCGGAAGGCTCCGCAAGAGCCATGATGCCCCCCAAAAACCCGAAGGACTGGACATAGGCGGCCGCAGTGCGGCGGGCTTTTTCGCTGGGCAGGAAAGGGATTGCCAGACAGAGATACATGGGGGTACTGCACAGCTGAAAGGGGAAATACCACCAGTCATACCGGCCGTTGTTCACCACTTTATATAGAAATAACTGTTTGTAGATCTCACTGATTCCAAGGATGAGTCCGCAGAACCACAGAACCCGGATAGGGGGCTCCATAAAGAAGGGCTTTTCGGCAGGAGCGCGGGAGGTGAGGGACCGGCACAGGAGCCGGGTGATCACCACGGCCCAGGCAATCCCCAGAAGGGAGAAGATGATGTGAAAGGCGGACCATGGAGCCGGAGGCGTCATAGGCCAGGCAGTTTTTTCGATGAGAGGGCGGATCATGCAGGGTTCCTCCTTGGATTGCTTAAGCTGCTGCTTCTTAGTATACCCTAAGTTTTTGGGAGAATCAATTAGAAATACCTGGGTACGGAAAAAAGGAGAGAAAAAAATAAAAAAAAGGGTTGACGAACTTTCAGGTATGTGATATGATATGTTTCGTCGCTGAGACAAATCAAAGTAAGAGATGTTGGGCTATCGCCAAATGGTAAGGCAACGGACTCTGACTCCGTCATTTTCAAGGTTCGAATCCTTGTAGCCCAGGTCAAAAGGTCTTCTTTCAAAGGAAGGCCTTTTTGCGTTGCAGGAAAGACAAAAAGCCGGCAAAAACTGTCAGGAGTCAGAAGTATGCATAGACCGGGCTGTCCGTTACTCCATGGCCGATACCCGCCTATTTGCCGCAGGATGGCATAGAATACGCTGTTTCCCGCACTTGACACCATGTGGTGCATGCTATATAATGTATTACTAGCAATTCATTTTTTATGCATTGCATTGTATATATATGAGGAGGAGATTATGATGAAAAAACAAATATCCGTACTTTTTATGGCAGCGGCCATGGCAGGCCTTCTGACCGCATGCGGCTCTTCATCCGGGGATGCCGGAAAGGGAGCTACGACGGCAGCAGCAGCCGTGGAGACAACGGCAGGTGCTAGTTCAGAGAAGAAGGAGGAGACCCAGGCGCCAACGACCCAGGACGGGGCGGCAGGAGCTCCCTTAATCATGGTGACCAATGCGGAATTTCCGCCCTATGAATATCATGACGGCGGCGAGATTGTAGGAATTGATGTGGAGGTATCCCAGGCCATTGCAGAGAAGCTTGGCAGGACCTTGGAGATTGAAGATATTGCCTTTGACTCCATTATCCCGGAGCTCCAGTCCGGCAAGGCGGATTTTGGGGCGGCAGGTATGACTGTGGATGAAGACCGTTTAAAGAACGTGGATTTTTCCGACACATATACCACTGCTTCTCAGGTAATCATTGTAAAGGATGACAGTGATATTGCAGGCCCTGACGATTTAAAGGGAAAGTATATCGGCGTTCAGCTGGGCACTACAGGAGATATCTACGCTTCCGATTATGAGGAGGAGGGCTCCACCATCGAGCGGTACAATAAAGGCTTTGAAGCGGTTCAGGCCATGATGCAGGGAAAGATTGATGCAGTAGTGATTGACAACGAGCCGGCCAAGGTGTTTGTCTCCCAGAACCAGGGAATTAAGATTTTGGATGAAGCCCTGACTGTTGAGGAATATGCCATTGCAGTGAAGAAGGGAAATACGGAGCTTTTAGAGCAGATCAACAAGGCCCTGGCAGAGCTTAAGGAGTCCGGCGAGCTTCAGGCAATTATTGACAAGTACATTTCTGCAGAGTAACCAGGGTTTTCCGGGACAAAGAATGAGGAACAAATACTATGAGTGAGAAATTCAGAGCGGATTTTTACCAGAATTTTATAGAGGATGACCGATGGAAGTATATTCTGGAGGGTTTGGGCAATACCATAAAGATTACTTTTTTTGCAGTGCTTCTGGGGATTGCCCTGGGATTTCTTGTGGCAGTTATCCGGTCTACCTATGAGAAAACCCACAAGCTGAGGCTGCTTAATCTGGTGTGCAGGATTTACCTGACAGTGATCAGGGGAACGCCGGTGGTGATCCAGCTTATGATTATTTACTTTGTAGTATTTGGTTCCATAAGGATTGATAAGGTTCTGGCGTCTGTCCTTGCCTTTGGCTTTAACTCCGGGGCTTATGTGGCGGAGATCTTCCGAAGCGGCATTATGTCCATGGATAACGGGCAGTTCGAGGCGGGCCGAAGTCTTGGTTTTAACTACAGGCAGACCATGTTCTATATTATTGTGCCCCAGGCTTTTAAAAATGTGCTTCCGGCTCTGGGCAATGAGTTTATCGTTCTGTTAAAGGAGACCTCTGTGGCCGGATATATTGCGGTGCAGGATCTGACGAAGGGAGCGGATATTATCAGGAGCCGTACATACAGCGCCTTTATGCCTCTTATGGCGGCCGCCATCATCTATCTGGGGATGGTAATGATATTTACCTATTTTGTAGAGAAGCTGGAGAGGAGGTTAAGGAACAGTGACCATTAAAAATAAGCCTCTGATTCAGGTTGAGCACCTGGGCAAAAGCTTTGGAGGCCTGGAGGTGCTCAAGGACATCAATGTGGATATCTATAAAGGGGATGTGGTGTGTGTCATCGGCCCCTCTGGTTCCGGTAAGAGTACATTCTTACGGTGCCTTAACCGTCTGGAGGAACCCACAGGGGGAAAAATTTTCTTTGAAGGCGTTGATATCACCAACCCTAAGACCAATATTGACAGGCACCGGCAGAAGATGGGAATGGTGTTTCAGCAGTTTAACTTATTTCCCCATATGACCATAATGAAGAATCTGACCATCGCTCCCATAAAGCTTCAGGGACGCTCCCAGGAGGAGGCGGAAGGGGAGGCATTAAAACTCCTGGAACGAGTGGGCCTGGCAGACAGGACCGGCGCCTATCCCAGCCAGCTGTCCGGCGGTCAGAAGCAGAGAATCGCCATTGTCCGCGCATTGTGCATGAAGCCGGATGTTATGCTTTTTGACGAACCCACCTCGGCTCTGGATCCGGAGATGGTGGGAGAGGTGTTAAACGTTATGCGGGATCTGGCAAGGGAGAAAATGACTATGGTTGTAGTAACCCATGAGATGGGATTTGCCAGGGAAGTGGCCAACCGGGTCATGTTTATGGATGAAGGGTACTTTCTGGAGGAAAACCCGCCGGAGGAGT
Organism: Hungatella sp.; assembly: GCA_022796015.1. Taxonomy (GTDB): domain Bacteria; phylum Bacillota; class Clostridia; order Lachnospirales; family Lachnospiraceae; genus UBA3402. The sequence goes on from JAAWHU010000070.1 coordinate 9,985, forward strand.
TCTTTGCCAATCCCAAAAATGAGAGGCTTAAGAGCTTCCTGGGCAAAGTGCTGTAACTGATAAAAGACAAATATACGGGCTGCCGCAAAGCATTTTGTTTTGCGGCAGTTTTTTTGGGGCGGTCTTCAAAAGGGCGGAAGGTATTAAAAGACTCTAAAGTGTATAAATATTTTCGGATACGACTTGAAATGTGCAACAATTTAGTATATCTTTTATGTATACCCTCTGTGGACAAGGGTACCCTTTAGCACAATATCTGGAAAGGAGCTGTCTCAATGAAATACTTGGTGATTTACAGCAGCAGGACAGGCAATACAGAGAAGGTTGCCATGGAGATCTTTGAGGCTCTTCCGGGAAAGTCCAAAGATATACAGCGTGTGGAAGAGCAAAAGGGCGAAGCGGACGTTTACTTTGTGGGATTCTGGGATGACAGAGGGATCTGCGGCAGAGATATTGTGGATTTTCTGGAAGGGCTGCACGGGAAGCAGGTGGCTATCTTCGGAACCTGCGGCATGGGGGAGGATCCGGAATACTGCCGCCGGCTCTCAAAGCGGGTGGAGGCCCTGATCCCGGAGGACAACCAGTATCTTGGTTCCTTTATCTGTTCGGGAAGAATGACGCCTAAGGTTCTGGAGAGATACCGGATGATGCAGAAAAAGGAGGATACTCCTCAGATCCGTCAGATGATACAGGTTTGTGAGGAGGCTATGCTTCATCCCGATGAAAAGGATTTGAGAAATGCAAGAACATTCGCAGAGGAGATGGCCTGCGTGAGAGAAAAAGGAGAATATATATGGGGATAAAAGAAGATAAACCTGGCAATAACCGTAAACCTTTTATATTTTATTATGCCATGGTCATGATGGTCATGATGCTGGTGAACTTATTCCTTATGCCCAGCGTGCAGCGGCGGAAGGTTCTTGAGGTGCCCTACAGCACCTTCCTGGACATGGTGGAGGAAGGCAAAGTCAACAGTGTGGGGAGGAATGAGCAGCAGATTACGTTTACTGCAATTACCGGTGAAAAGAATATTATGGGAGAGGATGAGGTGAAGTGGTACAAGACTGGCCACTGGCCTGACGAGAACCTTACAGAGCTTCTGCACTCTAAGGGAATCATGTTTTCCGAGGAGATCGTGGAGCCGGCTTCCCCCTTTGTGTCCATCCTCGTATCCTGGATAATTCCCATTATCCTCTTTGTAGTAGTGGGACAGTTTCTTGCCCGGCAGATGCAGAAGCGTATGGGAGGCAATGCCATGACCTTCGGCAAATCCAACGCCAAGATCTATGCGGAGTCGGAGACCGGTAAGACCTTTACAGATGTGGCAGGGCAGGAGGAGGCCAAGGAGGCCTTAAAAGAGATTGTGGATTTCCTCCACAATCCCCAGAAATATGCGGATATCGGGGCCGCTCTTCCCAAGGGGGCACTGCTTGTAGGCCCTCCGGGAACAGGCAAGACTCTTCTGGCCAAGGCAGTGGCAGGGGAGGCGAAGGTTCCCTTTTTCTCCATATCCGGCTCGGAATTCGTGGAGATGTTTGTAGGTATGGGCGCGGCTAAGGTGCGGGATCTGTTTAAGCAGGCCAACGAGAAAGCGCCGTGTATTGTATTTATAGACGAGATTGATACCATCGGTAAAAAGAGGGATGGCGGCGGATTCTCCGGCAATGACGAGAGGGAGCAGACGCTTAATCAGCTTTTGGCGGAGATGGATGGTTTTGACGGCCGCAAGGGCGTTGTGATTCTGGCAGCCACCAACCGCCCGGAATCTTTAGATCCGGCTCTTCTGCGTCCTGGCCGGTTTGACAGGCGGATTCCTGTGGAACTGCCGGATATGAAGGGCAGGGAGGCTATCCTCCGGGTACACGGGAAGCATGTAAAGATGGATGAGAGCGTAGATTATAAGGAGATCGCCAGGGCCACCTCCGGCGCAAGCGGCGCGCAGCTGGCCAATATTATCAACGAGGGAGCCCTGCGGGCAGTCCGCATGGGCAGGCACCTGGTGGGACAGCAGGACTTGGAGGAGAGCGTAGAGGTGGTAATTGCCGGATATCAGAGAAAGGACTCCGGGGTTACCACAAAGGAGAGAAAGATTGTGGCTTACCATGAAGTAGGCCACGCCCTGGTGGCTGCTAGCCAGAGTAATTCCGCTCCGGTTCACAAGATTACCATTATTCCAAGAACATCGGGAGCCCTTGGATACACCATGCAGGTGGATAAGGACGAGCGGTACCTTATGAGCCGGGAAGAGGCATTTAACAAGATTGCCACCTACACCGGAGGCCGTGCGGCTGAGGAACTGATCTTTGGATCCATCACTACCGGAGCTGCCAACGATATCGAGCAGGCCACTAAGCTGGCCCGCGCCATGGTGGCCCGCTATGGTATGAGTGAACAATTCGGTATGGTGGCCCTGGAGACAGTGACCAATCAGTATCTGGGAGGGGATACCTCTCTGGCCTGCTCTCCCGAAACTGCAAGAGCCATCGATGAAGAGGTGGTGAGCCTGGTTAAGAAAGCCTATGACAGGGCCACAGAGCTTTTAAAGGAGAATCAGGGAAAACTCCATGAGATCGCTGCTTATCTTCTTGAGAAGGAGACCATTACAGGAGAAGAATTTATGGAAATCCTACGGTCCCCCATTAAGCTGGAGGATCAGGAGAACCCGGCTCTCAGTCTGTAGATATGGGAACGGAGAGCGTATAGGACAGCTGCCCCTATTTTCTGATAATTCCAGAAAATAGGGGCAGTTGTTTTATGAAAGCTTCATAAAACCGGAGGCAGAGTCGGCATCCAGGTACAGGCTCCAGTCCTCATGGGTCTTTAAGATGGTGGCCGGAACCAGGTTGGTTATTTCTCTTGACAGGGTGTTGACTACTGCCTCGGCTTTTACCTTATGGGGAACCATGCTGACGATAGAGCGGCAGGACATGATCTGCCTTACGGACATGGAGACAGCCTGCCTGGGCACCTCATCCTCGGTGGCAAACCATCCTTCTCCCACCTGCTGCTGTTTACAGCGCTGGTCTAAGTTGACAATGAGATAGCTCTCCTCAGTCTCAAAATCTGCCGGGGGATCATTAAAAGCGATATGCCCGTTCTCTCCGATACCGATGACGCCCACATCAATAGGCTGTTCCTTGATGCGCTCCGTCAGGTACGTGATATTGGCTTTCACGTCCCCCTCTCCATTTACAAACACAGCCTCCTTTAGAGGAACCAGATTCACAAAACGCTCCTTCAAATATCTGCGGAAGGAAGCCTTGTGGCTTTCCGGCAGTTCCACATACTCGTCCAAATGGAACATCGTAACCTTTCTCCAGTCCACATCCTCCTTGGTCAGAGCCGTAATGGTCTCAAATTGGGAAGCGCCTGTAGAAAGAAGAAGCCGCGCCTCCCCGCGCCTGGCTATGGCTTTCCTTAATTTTTCGGCAATCTGCGCCGCCCCCTGCCGGCCCATCTCCTCTGTATTTTCATAAACGTGAATGTTCATAAGAATGCTCCTTTCTTTTCATATTAACCCATCTGTTCTCCATCTACATAGACTTCCTGAATCCCTATATTTTCATCAAATATCAAAAGGTCAGCCGCCTTCCCCACGGCAATGCTGCCTGTTTGGTCAAAGATCTTCAAAAGCTTTGCAGGGTTCTGGCTGATCATCTTCACGGCCTCCCATATGGAAAGGCCAGCCTCCTGATTCATGACCCGGACAAGACGGTCTGCGGTGGCCACGCTGCCGGCAAAACACTGGCGGTCAGGAACCTTGGCAATCCCATCCTCCACAATCACCTTGTAGTTATTCTTAAGGCTTCCAAGGACAGAGGGGCCTTCCGCCATACCGGCGGCCCGCATGGAATCCGTTACCAGGCTGATGTGGTCGTGATCCTTGCATTTTAGGATCATCTTCAGAAGCTCGGGGGGAAGATGAATGCCATCGGCAATAAGCTCAATGTACAGATCGTCCTCAAGGTACCCTGCCTCCACGGCTCCCAGAATCCGGTATCCCTTTACCCGGTGAAGGCTGGACATACCGGAATAAAAATGAGTCAGATGATGGTACCCGTGTTCCATGGCCCGGCGTATAAGAGGGTAATCGGCGTTGGTGTGGGCCATGGATGGGAGAATCCCCAGCCGGATGCACTCGTCGCCCATAGGGATTACGCCTTCCACCTCCGGCGCAGACGACCAGCGGACGATGCTGCCCCGGGCTCTCTCCACAACAGAGAAAAAATGGTGGGGAAAGGGCTTGGTCATACACTGCGGAGGCTGTGCGCCGGCCTGTTCCGGTGAGAAGTAGGGGCCCTCCAAATGGATGCCGTGGAGATGGGGCATGTGATCTTTTATGGATTTGGCCTGTTGAAAGGCGTCAAGAAAGGCCCACAATTCCTCATCAAAGCTTGCCATGGAGGTGGGACAGATGGTGGTGGTTCCGTGGGCAAGATGGAGCCGGGCGGCAGTCACCACCGCCTCTGTAGTTCCATCCATGTAATCACATCCTCCGCCTCCGTGAGTGTGGCTGTCAATAAATCCAGGAGACAGATAAAGACCCTTCAGATCCGTAAGAGCCATGTCAGGAGCCGGGGAAACCGTACATTCTCCTTCCCCCATCTCCACGATGACACCCTTGTCAACTAATACATATCCCCGGTCAATAAGCTGTTCCTGGCCAAGGATTTTGCCGTTGTAAAATAAGTGCTTCATTCTTTTTAGTCTCCTTTTATAAAAAGGGTTAATAGGTAATTGCGAAACTCAAAACTTGGCTGAATATATGGTCAGAATATTCTCATGGCTTTGACTTTCGCAATTACCTAAAAGGGTTAACCATGCATCTTATCCAGATAATCCTGGGTGCGGTCCAGGGCTTCCTGGGGAGTAATCATTCCGGTAATGGCGCTGACAATATTGGACCCCAGCTGATATTCAAAATCCCTCTGGTTATAGGCAGGGCTTCCGAAAGCAATAGCCGGACGGCGGATGCCTTTTTTAATATTCTCGGGAAGCTCGCTGAGCCAGGGAAATGTGTCAATAATGGATCGTTGCTCATAGACCAGGCGGCAGGCGGATACGCCTCCCATCATAACCATCTGGGGAGCGATTCCCGGCCCTGTGGCCCAGCGGATGAACTCATAAGATTCCTTGGGGCGGAAGGAATTTTTCCCGACTCCAAGAGACCCTCCGCCCAGAAGGGCATTGCCCCCGGGAATCGAGGCATAGCCGATCTCCCCTGTGGAGGCCGTGTTCTGAGAGCGGATAAAGTGAGATGCATGGTTTAGGTACAAAATGGAAATGGCATGATTCCCCTTCACAAAGTCAGAGGCAATCTCGCTCCAGTCATGGCCGGGGCTGGGACTGGAATAGTGGGAATAGCACATGTAGTCCTGAAGCGCCTGAAGAGCCATGGGAGTCTTCAGATTGAGCCGTCCCTTTGGCGTGTACACCAGACCGTTAGATGCCAAAAGCCGGGGAAGGTATTCACTGGCGGCAGAGGTAGGGTTGGCTAAGGACACATTGGCCCCGTATCTGGTAGGCGAGTCTTCCCGGAATTCCCGTGTGAAGAAGCGGGCGATAATCTCCAGGTCTTCGTAGGTGGCGGGAGGGAGCAGTTCTTTTTTGGTTGCCTCATAGAAGGCCCTCCGCTGTCCCATATTTTCAAAAAGGGCCCTCTGATAAAACAGCATTTGGACGCTGATATCTAAAGGCAGGGCGTAAAGCTCCTGTCCGGCCAGATAGTAGTCTTCAGGCAGTTCCTCAATAAAATCTTCCAACAGCTTTCCGGCCTGGGAATCCAGGGTCTTTAAAGGCACAAGGAGTCTTGGTGAAAAATATGACAGGCTGGAAGGATCCAGGCGGATAATGTCCCAATGCTGGGACGGAATCATGATCTGCCGCAGGACTTCGTTGAGAGGATAAGTAAATATCTTTACGGGAATCCCGGTCTTGTAGGTAAACTGGGGAATCAGGCGTTCCAAGGCATTGATGGCCGGAGTACCATGAGCCAGAAGCTTTAGAGGACGCAGGGAGGAAACCCTTATGGAAGGTCTTAAAGGCTCCTGGTAGCCGGATACGGGAAAAACCCGGGATTCTAAGGCGGTTCCCTGTTCCATGTGGCATATTAAGGCCTCAATGGCCTCATGGCCCATAAGCTGATAGTTCAAAAGGATGTTGGTGCGCCGGGCGTTCTGGGAAGGCCTTAAGGAGGCCAGGGTAATGAGCCCCGGAACCGCGCTGCTGCCCCAGGCAAAGACCCGACTCACATGATCTGCCAGAGTTTCATCAGAGGTAATGAGGTAATCAGGGGCGGAATCATGAAGAAGAAGGTCATAGGCCGCCGTGGATTGTTCCCCGCGAAGATTTTCAAAGAAATTATCTTCGGGAAGGGAGCAGCGGTGAAAAACAGCTTCTTTCAGACGTAGGTGGTTGGAGAATCCCAGACTTCCTGTGAGAACACAGACCCGGGAGGAATCCCCGGTCTTTCGGGCTATGTAGCCGGCAGCTTCTTCCATATGAAAAGAAAAAGAGCACAGGCCTTCTTCAAAGGGGGGACGTTCCAGAAAAAGAACAGGCACCTTTTGAGACAGGACGGCCTGGTACTCTTTGTGGTGCTCTAAGAGGCAGGATACGGATAAAATACCGCAGACCCGCTCCTTTAAGGCCTCGTTGACCGCCTTTCGCTCCTGATAGGGAAGATCGTTGGTGAGGAAGAGGCGGATGCGGAAGTCATGAGCCTCTGCGCAGTGCAGGATTCCCATATATAAATCACAATATCGGTTTTCCGAGATGGAGGGAATAAGGAGGGCGATGGTGTTGGTGGTGCCTTTCCGCAGGGCGCTGGCACTCTTGTCGATTACATATCCCATGGCCAGGGCAGCTTCCTCCACAAGGCGGATCTTCTCATAGCTGACACCACCCCGCTTGTTCAGCACATTGGATACCGTACCCCGGGAAACACCGGCAGCTTTTGCAATATCTTTAATAGTCGCCATATAAAATACCTCGGTCGGATTAATAGGAACGGGTGGAAATAAGGAAATTCCCAACATCAATCTTACTATAGATTTTTTCTTTTTACAAGGGAATTTTTGATAAAAATGACACGTGCCAAAAATATATAATTAAAAGTTGACACGTGCCAAAAATGATGATATGATGGGACTGGAAAAGGGAATGAAGTACGGAGGAAGAGGAAAGCAGGAGGTTCCGGTATATGGATATAAAAGCAATTTTACTTGATTTCGATGGCACGGCACTGCAGAAAGATCAGGTATACATATCAGTCAGAACCATGTATGCCATCCGCAAGGCCATGGAAAAGGGAGTGATTATTATACCCTCTACAGGGCGGGTGGAGGATATGCAGCCCCCTCAGATTGAGGCGGAGCCGGGGATCCGTTACTGGATCACTTCCGGAGGAAGCAGGGTGGTGGATCATCAGACGGGAGAGGTGATCTACCAGTGTATCTGGACGCCTGAGGAGAGCGCCAGACTGTGCCGGATTTTTGAGGGGCAGAGGATTTATTCGGAGATTGCGGCGGCAGGAAAGATCTTTATGGAGAAGGAGGTGGCAGATCATCTGGAGAGATACCCGGTGCCATCCCACCATGTATGGTTCGTGGAGCTGGGACGACAGATAGCAGTGGAATCCTTGGCGGAGCATTTTTTAAAGAACGGCATGGGCATGGAGAAGATCAATATTTACGGGGTTCCGGCAGAGAAGCAGCAGAGCATCTACCAGAGCCTTGAAGAGACGGGACTGGTGCATATGACAGACCCGGCAGGAGT
>JAAWHU010000071.1 GCA_022796015.1 Hungatella sp.
TCTGGCCATTGCCGCTCTTTTATTTGCTGTTCCGGCCATCCTTATTCTGGAACAGCCCAATCTGTCCACTACGCTGGTTACTATGGTAATTATTGCGTCGGTGGTATTCGCGTCCGGTGTCAGTTATAAGTGGATACTGGGAGTGCTGGCAGTTCTGATTCCCTCGGCCGGGCTGATGATCTATCTGCTGCGGTTTAACATGCTCCCTTTTATCAAGCAGTACCAGGCTAACCGTATCCTGGCCTGGATTGACCCGGAGCAGTATGCGGAGGCCTATTATCAGCAGGAGAATTCCATTATGGCCATCGGCTCCGGACAGCTGTGGGGGAAGGGCTTAAACAACACGGAGATTGCCTCTGTGAAGAACGGCAACTTCCTGATAGAAGAGCAGACGGATTTTATTTTTGCCATTGTGGGCGAGGAGCTGGGATTTGTAGGCAGCCTGGTGGTGATCGCCCTGATTCTTTTGATTGTGTTTGAATGTCTGCTCATGGCAAACAGGGCCTGCGATATGCCGGGCAGATTGATCTGTGTAGGAATGGCCACTCTGTTTGCGTTTCAGAGCTTTGCCAACATAGCGGTTGCAACCGCGATTTTTCCAAATACAGGACTGCCTCTGCCCTTGGTAAGTTACGGCGTAAGTTCTCTTCTGAGCATCTATATCGGCATGGGAGTAGTACTAAATATAGGACTTCAGCGAAAGTCCGGCAACTAATGAAGGAGGAAAGACATGAATATCGGTTTAATTGCCCATGACTCAAAGAAAAAACTGATGCAGAATTTCTGTATCGCATACAGGGGAATCCTCAGCAAGAATTCGCTATACGCTACGGGAACTACCGGCAGGCTGATCGAAGAGGTGACGAACCTTAATGTTCATAAATATCTGGCAGGTCATCTTGGAGGAGGGCAGCAGCTCTGCATTGACATTGAGCAGAACCAGCTGGATCTGGTGATTTTTTTGAGGGAGCCTGATGTTCCCAAGAGGGTGGACCCGGACAGCAGTCCCATTGTCCGCGTCTGTGATATGCACAACATCCCTCTTGCCACCAATGTGGCTACGGCGGAACTGCTCATTAAAGCATTGGAGCGGGGAGATTTGGAATGGCGAGAGATGTACAAATAAGACGGACATGGCGTCGGGGCTGGATGCTGTTATTGGGAGTATGGGCCGGAGGGTTTTTGTGGGGCTGCAGTCCTGCCTCTGGGGGGACTCTGGAACATCCCTATTCTTTTGAGGAACATCCATTTACCAGTATTGTCGCTGAAGAACCGGCATTGCCCCCTCTTTTTGCACAGGATCTGTGCGTGGTTTCCGATGAAAGTATTTATGACAGTACTCTGGTAGACTGTGAGGCGGGGATTTTGTTCTCCCTGTCAGACAAGGATGTCCTCTACAGCAAGAATGCATTTGAAAAGCTTTACCCGGCCAGCACCACCAAGATTATGACTGCACTGATTGCAATCAAATACGGCAACCTGGATGATATGGTTACCGTGACGGAGGAAGCGGTGATCACGGAGGCAGGGGCTACTTTATGCGGGATTAAGCCGGGAGACACCTTAACCATGAGACAGCTTCTTTATGGGCTCATGCTTCCATCAGGCAATGACGCCGGGGCGGCTATCGCCGTTCACATGGCCCAGAGCATCGATGGATTTGCCCGACTGATGAATGAGGAGGCTGCCCGCCTTGGAGCGACAGGTACTCATTTCATGAATCCCCACGGACTGCACAATGAAAATCACTATACCACAGCTTATGATCTCTATCTCATATTTCAGGAGGCACTCAAATATCCTGAATTCAGAGAGGTGACAAAGACATCGGTTTATTCTGCAGAGTATAAGGATGGTGCAGGCAATGCGGTAAGCAAAACATGGGAGGGCGGCAACTGGTATCTCACGGGAAAGCGCGATACGCCGGAGGGAGTAAGTGTATTTTCCGGAAAGACCGGTACCACTCAGGCTGCCGGCTGCTGCCTTGTTATGGCTTCCCAAAAGGAGGACACCGGTCAGGAGTATATCTCTGTGGTTATGAAGGCAGGAAGCCGGAATAAGCTATATGATAACATGACAAATATAATTTCTAAAATTGTCAATTAAGTCATTGCCTTTTATCCTTATTTATACTATAATTAGTAATAAATTGATCGTCTTTTTATACAAAATTAATAAACCTAAGGAGGACACGGATATGGTTCAGATTATAGCGGGAAATAAAGGAAAAGGAAAGACCAAGCACTTGCTGGAGAAGGCCAATTCGGCAATCAAAGACGTGAATGGCACCATCGTTTATCTGGATAAAAGTTCAAAGCACATGTATGAACTGAACAATAAGATTCGACTGATTAATGTGAAAGGGTTTGATATTACTGACTGTTCCGGTTTTATCGGTTTTGTCTGCGGTATTATCTCACAGGATCATGATTTGGAGATTATGTTCCTGGACAGTTTTTTGAAGCTTGCCTGCCTGGAAGGGGAGGATATCTCCGAGGCCATAGGAGAGCTGGAGGCTATCAGCCAGAAGTTCCATGTGGATTTTGTGTTGAGCGTATCTCTGGATGCTGATGATTTACCTGAGAATGCAAAAAAAGATGTTATCATCTCTTTATAATTATATAGGGAATTATACATAAGATGGGGCCTTGCATCATAGGCCCTTTTATTATAGGGTGCTTTTTCGCCGGGGTAGCAAAGGAACCTCTGAACGAAGCGGCAGCGCCATCTATGAGGAGGTATTTGTGTGGCTCCAAAGAATAAAAAGATCATTCGATATCGGAAGCCTCTGAATCTTAATATCGGAATGCTGATTTTTGCTGCCATATTTATCTATATGGTCTTTAGTGTATATACTTATGTGACAAAGGAAAAGGTACAGTTTTATGAGGTGGCGGATGGCTCCATTGTAGATGATAAAAGCTATACGGGGATTATCCTCAGGCATGAAAATATCGAGTATGCAGACAGCGCCGGAATCATCAACTATTATGTCCGCGAAGGGAAGCGGGCTTCTGTGGGCTCCAGCATTTATTCCATTGACGAGAGCGGGACACTCACGTCTCTTTTGGAAAAACAGAGCCAGGAAGCAGGAGCCTTGACGGAGCGCGATCTCTCTGATGTGCGGAGACAGCTGAATTCCTACAGTCTTTCTTATTCTGATGAGAATTTTGACCTGGTTTACGGCATAAGATATACATTGGAGGCTATGGTTATGGAGTACGCCAATTTCAACACGCTGGAAAGCCATGGGCAGCTCATTGACGAGATGGGGGTTCATTTTAAGCAGGTCGCCACTCCGGTCAGCGGCGTGGTGTCTTATGGCATTGATTCCTATGAGACCTTGGATATCTCCCATATTACAGAGGCGGTCTTTGACCGCAGCCAATACAAGAAGGCGATCACCAAAGCGGGACAGAGGGTGGAGCCCGGAACTCCTATTTACAAAGTTGTTACGGATGATGCGTGGTCTGTGGTGTTTCCTGTGACGGAGCAGGAGGGAATTGATTTCAGTACTCAAGGTACTTTAAAGGTATCATTTCCGAGCCATAATCTTACTACCAGAGGTACATTTTCCCTGGTGACAGGCGGCGACGGCAACGCATACGGAAAATTGGACTTCAACAAATATATGGTTCAGTTTGTGTCGGAACGGTATGTGGATTTCAGGATTGAGACAAGCGCCACGGAGGGACTTAAGATTCCTATAAGTTCCGTGACCACCAAGAATTTTTATCTGGTTCCTCTTGATTTTCTCACAAAAGGAGGAGACAGCTTAGAGGATGGATTCAATAAGGAAGTGTATTCCGACACGGGAAGCTCCGTTGTCTTTGTTCCCACGACTATTTACTATTCCAATGAGGACTATTACTATATCGGCTGCGACAAGGAGGAACCGATACAGGCCGGGGATTATCTGGTGAAACCGGATTCCACAGAGAGATTCCAGGTTGGGATCACTGCTTCGCTCCAGGGGGTCTACAATATTAACAAAGGATATACGGTGTTTAGGCAGATCGAGGTCCTTGCCCAAAGCGACGAATTTTATACCATTAAGAAAAATATGAGCTACGGCCTCAGCGTTTATGACCATATTGTACTCAATGCTTCAGTGATTGAAAATGAAGGCGTGATCATCTATCAGTAGGGGGATTTTACATGACAATCGAACACAATTTACAGGAAATCCAAGGACAAATCCAGTCAGTCTGTGCCAGGGTGGGGCGCAGTGAGGATGAGGTGACACTGATTGCAGTCAGCAAGACGAAGCCAGTGGACATGCTTAGAGAGGCTTATGGGGCAGGTGTCAGACAGTTTGGTGAAAATAAGGTTCAGGAATTAAACGAAAAGATTCCCAAGATGCCGGAGGATATCAAATGGCATCTCATCGGTCACCTTCAGACTAATAAGGTGCGGCAGATCATAGGGAAGACAAGCCTGATTCATTCTGTGGATTCCATAAAACTTGCCAGGGAGATTGAGAAGGAATCGGAAAAAAGGAATTTGGTGACAGAAATACTCCTGGAGATAAATGTGGCAAAAGAGGAAAGCAAGTTCGGATTTTTTCTGGAAGAGGCAGCCGAGGCCCTCTGTCTGGTCAGAGAGATGCCCCATGTCAGAGCGGTGGGACTTATGACAGTTGCTCCTTTTGTTGCTAATGCTGAGGAAAATCGTCCTATTTTTAGAAAATTATATGAATTTTATGTTGACATGAAAAGTAAAAACATTGATAATGTTAATATGACTGTTCTTTCGATGGGGATGACCGGCGACTTCAAAGTGGCCATCGAGGAGGGAGCAACCATGGTTAGGGTGGGTACTGGAATTTTCGGTGCAAGATAGTAGATGGGAGATTAGTTATGAGCCTATTTGGAAAGATTATGGACAGCATGCGGCTGAGTGATGAAGACGATGACGATTACTTCTTAGATGATGATTATGAAGAAGAAAAACCTTCCAGAAAAAGCCTGTTTGGTAAAAAAGACGATGGGTATTATGATGATGAAGAGTTTGAGGAGACGTCAAAGCCTAGATTTTTAGGGCGTTCTTCTTCCAATAAAGTAGTTCCCATGAAGAAAAATATGGAGGTATCTATGGTAAAGCCTACCTCCATGGAAGATTCCAAAGAGATTTGTGACTATCTTCTTGCAGGCAAAGCCGTAGTATTAAATATGGAAGGATTACATACCGAGATTGCACAGCGGATTATCGATTTTTCTTCTGGAGCGACTTACTCCATGAATGGCAATCTCCAGAAGATTTCTAATTATATTTTTATTGCCACCCCGGAATCTGTAGAGTTATCTGGAGATTTTCAGGATTTATTAGGCGGGAGTACGGGAAGTCTCGATATGTCAGGACTGAATCTCAGGCTGTAGAATTTGTTGCTTTTATAAGATACATTGGGCAGACAGCTGTCTCCGGTTTGGACAGACAGGAGTGCTGTTTGCCCTTATCCTTGGGCGGGGGAGCATTTTCCGCCTGATAGCTATGACACAAGGAGGAACCGCTATGCCTGCCAGAACAACTGTACATCAGGATGGGGAATCAAAAAACTATGATATTATACTGGACGCTTCTTTTGATCATCTGAGAGAGGAAGCAGAGAGAATAGGAGCACAAGGGCGTCGGGTATGTATTGTCACCGACTCGGTGGTGGCAGAGCTTTACCTGTGTCAGGTGAAAGAGATTCTGTCATCCTGCTGCAGGGAGGTACATGTCTTTGTATTTCCGGCCGGGGAGCGCTCTAAAACGCTGGATACGGTGCAGCAGCTGTATGAGACATTGATTCTTCACCATTTTGACCGGAAGGACTGGCTGGTGGCCTTAGGCGGCGGCGTAGTAGGGGATTTGTGCGGATATGGGGCCGCTACCTATCTCAGAGGGGTTCCCTTTATTCAGATTCCCACCACACTGCTGGCTCAGGTGGACAGCAGCATCGGCGGCAAGACAGGAGTAGATTTTTCTTCCTATAAAAATATGGTAGGCGCCTTTCACATGCCCAGGCTTGTGTATACCAATGTGCAGACTCTTTTGAGCCTGTCTGAGGAACAATATACCTCCGGCATGGGTGAGGTGATTAAGCATGGATTGATTTTAGACAGGGAATACTATGACTGGCTGATGGAGCATAGGAAGGAGATTGCCGCAAGAGATCTCCGGATCTGCATGGAAATGATTGCACGCAGCGATGAAATCAAACGCAGGGTGGTGGAAGAGGATCCTACGGAGCAGGGCAGACGGGCCTTGCTGAACTTCGGCCATACGTTGGGCCATGCCTTGGAAAAGCAGCTTTCTTTTTCCATGCTTCACGGCCACTGTGTAGGCCTTGGATGTCTTGGGGCCATGAAGATCTGTGTTGACAGGGGATATCTGTCCATGGATGATCTGCTCTCCTGTAGAGCCTTTATGGAAAGCCTCCATATGCCTGTCACGGCACAAGGAATCTCAGAGGCTTTGGTCATAGAAGATACAAAAAGTGATAAAAAGATGGATGGAGGAGCGATTCGCTTTATTCTTCTTCATGAAGTGGGACATGCTTTTGTTGACAGAACGGTGACAGAAGAGGAGATGAGAAGAGGGCTTTCCGTCCTTCGCAATAAGGAGTTTAATTTATGAATCAAAAACGCAATCAAATACTGGGATTTGCAGCAGGTTTTGTGTGCCTGACGCTTCTTGATCAGTGGGCCAAGGGCCTTGCAGTCAGATTCCTAATGGGAAACAGCCCTTATGTGATCTGGGAAGGTGTGTTTGAATTATTCTATTCGGAAAACAGAGGGGCTGCTTTTGGTATGCTTCAGGGAAGGCAGACCCTATTTCTGCTTATTGCTCTGTGCGTCTTCGCAGTTATTGCCTACGCTATGGTAAAGCTTCCGGTCAGCGGACGTTTTGTGCCCTTAAAGCTTTGTATGATGGCCATCGCCGCTGGGGCTGCAGGCAATCTGATCGACCGGGTGTCCCAGGGATATGTAGTGGATTTCCTGTATTTTAAACTCATTGATTTCCCGATTTTTAATGTGGCTGACTGTTATGTGACTGTGGCCACGGCAGTTATGATGGCTCTTTTTTTGTGGTATTACCATGATGAAGAGTTTGAACTGCTGTTTTCTGGCAGAAAGGAGAAGGTGTGAGACAGACCTTTTGTGTCTCCGGGGAGGAGGCTGGTTCCAGGATTGATGTGTATCTTGCCGGCGTCTGCATGGATTTGTCCCGCTCCCATATTCAAAAACTTGTCAAGTCCCAGGATGTTATGGTTAACGGAGGCGCCGTAAAAGCTAATTATAAAGTGACGGCCGGCGACTCTGTCTGCCTGGATATCCCTCAGGCTGTGGAGCCGGAGATTACTCCGGAGCCTATGGAGCTGGATATCCTCTATGAGGATGAGGACGTGATCCTGGTAAACAAACCAAAGGGTATGGTGGTTCATCCGGCAGCAGGACATTACAGCCAGACCTTGGTCAACGGCCTTATGGATCACTGTAAGGGGAACCTCTCCGGAATCAATGGTGTGGTAAGGCCGGGAATTGTCCATCGCATTGATATGGATACTACCGGTGTACTTATTGTGTGTAAAAATGACAAAGCCCACAATTTTGTTGCCGCCCAGCTTAAAGAGCATCTCATAACCAGGCGGTACCGCGCCATTGTCCACGGAGTGATCAAGGAAGACTCGGGAACTGTGGATGCCCCCATAGGACGTCATCCTGCTGACCGGAAAAAAATGAGCGTTAACCATAAAAACGGGCGTCCGGCTGTGACTCACTATCAGGTTTTGCAGAGATTTCGTCAGTTTACCTACATTGAATGCTGTCTTGAGACAGGCCGCACCCACCAGATCCGGGTTCATATGGCAAGTATCCATCATCCCCTGCTGGGGGATAAGGTCTACGGCCCCCAGAAGTGTCCCTTTTTGCTTCAGGGCCAGACCCTTCATGCCGGGGTTCTGGGCTTTGTTCATCCCCGGACAGGAGAGTATATGGAGTTTTCAGCTCCCTTACCGGAATATTTTAAAGAACTTCTGATAAAGCTTGACAATGTATAAGGAGGAGCCAATGAACATTTTTGATATCTTAGGGCCTGTTATGGTGGGGCCCTCCAGTTCCCATACCGCAGGCGCCGTGCGGATCGGGCTGGTCACCAAAAAGCTTCTGGGTTCTGTACCCGTAAAAGCAGAGATCACCCTGTCAGGTTCTTTTTCTTCCACCGGAATCGGACACGGTACGGACAAGGCCTTAGTGGCAGGGCTTTTAGGCATGGAGCCGGATAATATCTGTATACCGGAGAGCTTTGAATATGCCGAAAGGGAAGGGATGGAGGTAACCTTCCATCATGAAAATATTCGGGAGGCCCATCCAAACACGGCCCTTCTCAATGTGTGGGACAAACACGGCAGAACCGTGGAGGTTCAGGCGTCTTCCCTGGGCGGCGGGAGAATCATGGTCAACAAATTGGATGGAGTCCAGATTGATGTGACTGCAGAGAGGCCGGTTCTTATTGTCCACAATTTAGATCAGCCGGGGCATGTGGCTGAGGTCACCTCCATGCTGGCTCACAAATCAATCAACATTGCCACCCTGAATCTGTACCGGGATAAAAGGGGAGGGTATGCGGTGATGGTCATTGAGACGGATCAGAATATCCCTGCCTCTTCCCTGCAGTGGCTGAAGCGGGTGGAGGGCATCATAAAGGTAACCTGCATCAATCTGGGAGAGGAAGAGGAGGGGACGGAGCATGGCCTATCATTCAATTAAAGAAATACTTGATTACTGCAGTACCCATAAGAAAAAGTTCTATGAGGCTGTTCTGGATGACGACATGGATGAGAGAAAGGTTTCCCGTGAGGAGTCGGTAAAGCAGATGTACGCCATGTGGGATGCCATGGTTCTTGCTTCTGCCTCCTATGATCCTTCTATCCACTCTGCAAGCCGGCTGGTAGGCGGTCAGGGGGCAGCCATGGAGGAGTACCGGAAAAAGGGCGGCACACTGTGCGGCGATTATTTGAATCAGGTGATCCAGCAGGCTCTCGAGATGGGAGAGTCCAATGCCTGTATGAAACGGATTGTGGCAGCTCCTACAGCAGGGGCCTGCGGTGTTCTTCCGGCGGTCCTGATTCCTTTCTTCCGCAGCGGCAATGCAGATCATGAGCAGATCATAGAGGCTCTTTATGTGGCGGCAGGTATCGGCCAGGTCATTGCATCGCGGGCCTTTATTGCAGGGGCGGCAGGCGGCTGTCAGGCCGAGGTGGGGGCAGCGTCTTCCATGGCGGCAGGGGCCCTTACGGCCTTAAAAGGAGGTACCAATGAGCAGATTGCCCATGCCGGCGCCATGGCTCTCAAATCTCTTCTGGGACTTGTGTGTGACCCTGTGGCAGGTCTTGTGGAGGTTCCCTGTGTCAAGCGCAATGTAATCGGCGCCGTCAATGCCATGTCCTGTGCAGATATGGCTCTTGCAGGCATTACCAGTGCTATCCCGGCAGACCAGGTATTTGACGCTATGAGGGAGGTAGGAGAAAAAATGCATGCTTCTCTGCGTGAGACTGGGGAAGGCGGGCTGGCGGCCACAAAAGAAGGAATCAGCGTGGCGAAAAAACTTTCCAGAAAATAAGTTTTGCTGCAAAAAAGTATAGGATTTTTTGCGATTTTGTTGTATAATAGTAATATAGAATTACAATTTGTATGACAATAGCTGTTTTGGAAAGGAGAGGATTTCATGAGTGACCATTTAGTCATTACAATCGGAAGACACTGCGGGAGTAAGGGGAATCTCATTGGCAGAAAACTGGCTGAGGTCATGGGGGTAAAGTGCTATAACAAGGAGCTGTTGGCAGAGGCGGCAAAGCACAGCGGCCTGTGCGAGGAACTTTTTGAGACCCACGACGAAAAGCCGACTAACAGTTTTCTTTATTCTTTGGTTATGGACACTTATTCTCTCGGTTACACCACGTCTGCCTATATGGATATGCCCATTAACCATAAGATTTTTCTGGCCCAGTTTGACACCATTAAAAAATTGGCACAGGAGGAATCCTGTGTGATCGTAGGGCGCTGTGCAGACTATGCCCTGGCAGATAATCCCAACGCGGTTACCGTATTTATTACCGGATACGAGGCAGACAGGCTTGCTTATTTGAAAGACCTGTACAATGTTACAGAGGCTAAGGCCAAGGATATTATGGTAAAGACCGATAAGCAGAGAGCCAGCTACTATAACTATTACGCCAGCAAGAAATGGGGCGATGCCAGAAGCTATGACCTGTGCATCAACAGCAGCGTGACAGGGGTTGATGGCGCAGTAAAGATTATTCAGGAATTTGCAAAGGTCAAGAGGGAACACAAAGCATAATAAGGGACAGAGCCAGAAAAGAGGGTATGGCGTAATCATCTGATTGGATGATTGCGCCATACCCTCTTTGGGTCAGCAGGCCAAAGCCTTATTCTACGGTAACGGATTTGGCCAGATTTCTTGGCTGGTCAACATCCAGGTTCTTGCCTACAGACGCATAGTAGGCAATGAGCTGCAGAATCACGGCTATGGGAAATACGGTAAAACGATCGTCCAGATGGGGAATCTTAATATGGATATCCGCAAGGCCCTCATCTATCTGGACATGCTCCTTGGTAAGAAGAATGACAAATGCTCCTCTTGCCTTTACCTCGCGGACATTGGAGATCATTTTTGCAAATACGTGTTCCTGGGTGGCAATGGCAATTACGGGTACGTCCTGGGAGATGAGAGCAATGGTTCCATGCTTTAGTTCTCCGGCTGCATAGGCATCCGCATGGATATAGGAGATTTCCTTCAGCTTCAGGGCGCCCTCCAGGGAAAAGGCGTAATCCAGCCCGCGCCCTATGAAAAAGGTATCATGCTGCTGAATCAGATGGGCGGCCAGATGCTTTTCCTCTAGTTGGCGTTCAATCATTGTCTCCATGGCGGGGATGGCGTCCAGCAGGCCGGTCAGGAATGCCTCGGCCTGTTCTCTGGTGAATTTGCCTCTCACAAGGGACATGCGGCAGCTGATCATATAGAGGGCTGCCAGCTGTACGGAATATGCTTTCGTGCTGGCCACGGCGATCTCAGGGCCTGCGTGGGTGTACAGCACATAATCGCTTTCTCTGGCTATGGTAGAGCCTTTTACATTGACAATGGCCAGGGTCTTAGCGCCATAGCTTTTGGCAAGACCCAGGGCCGCCAGGGTATCAATGGTCTCTCCTGACTGGGAAATAATGATCACCAGAGTGCCTTCATCTACCAAGGGATCCTCATAGCGGAACTCGGAGGCGATGGACACTGTGACGGGAATCCTTAGGACCGGTTCCATAAGGGCCTTGGCAACCATCCCTGCATGCATGGCAGTGCCGCAGGCAATCATGTGAATCTCCCTGCAGTCTTCAAACAGCTGATCCGGTATCCCGTCGTCGGTAAAGTCGGGAAGCCCTTTGGTCATACGGGGAAGAATGGTATTCTTCATGGCTTCCGGCTGTTCGTGGATCTCCTTCAGCATAAAGTGGGGGAACCCGTTCTTCATGGCAGCATCCATATTCCAGTTGATCTCCAGCATTTCCGGCATAACCCTGGCGCCATCCAGATCAAAGACTGAGATCTTATATCCGGTCAGTTTTACAATGTGTTGTTCAGGAACGACAAAATAACGCTTGGTATAGGGGATGAGAGCCGTTAAGTCCGAGGCGATCAGTGCCCCGGAGGGGGTGTAGGCAGCTACCAGAGGACTCACATTGCGTATGGCGTAGATTTCGCCCGGATGGTCGTCAAACATAATGCAGAAGCCATAGGCTCCATCCATCCGCTCTGCAAGCTTTCTTATGGCTTCCTTGGGATCTCCGCTATAAAAGCTTTCAAGAACCCAGGCAGCCACCTCCGAATCGGTCTGGGATATAAGCTGCGATTCCAGATGGAATTCCTGGGTAAGGCTGTGGTAATTTTCAATAATTCCGTTGTGAATCAGGGTAACCCTTCCCGCACGATGGGGATGGGCATTTTCATCGCTTACTCCTCCGTGAGTCGCCCATCTGGTATGGCCCATTCCGCAGTGGGAACTGGCTTTCATCACCTCAACCGTCTCTTTTAATCTTGCCACTTTTCCTGTTTTTTTCACTACATGGACTTTGGAAGAGGTGTCAAAATAAGCAATTCCTGCGCTGTCATATCCGCGGTATTCCAGCTGTGACAATCCTCCCAGCAAAATACTTCCGGCCTCAAGAGGGCCGCTGTAACCAATAATTCCACACATAATTTGTTTTCCTCCGATGATGATTATAATATTGTCATGGTTCAAATAACGGATTGCTTTGGCTGCAGCATGTTTGTTTTGCAGTTACCTGCATATTTTATGCTGCATCACACGCCCAAAGCGGCATGGAAGGGCACCCGCCGAATGTTCGATTCTCCCTTCACCTCGTTAACCTGAAGCCGCCGGATTGCTCCGCTCACGTTCGCAGATTCAGGTGCATGGCGCTTAAAAGTCCTGTCTATCCTTATACCTCCTTCTGTTTATAAGGCTTTGTCTATTATAGCCCCATATATTTTATGCGTCAACCGATTTCTTGGAGCCTGATTTTGGCTGATTTGGTTTCTAAATAGGGAATGCAGCTTTTGATACCCAAAGCGTCTTAATTAATTATTAAAGAAATTTTGGTGTATTTTGTAAATGGAATGTGTTATATTTTTATCGTAATATTTTATAGTCTAATGACCTGTGAGGTGCTGTAGATATATGAAGAAGGGAAAACGGAAGGGAGAACTGCCTGTATGGTTCTGGGTTGTCTGTATGACGGCAGGGGGATGGGGGTCTGTGGCTGCTTCCAGAGCCTGTACTCAGCCTTTCTATGTGGAGATGGAAGGAGAAGGGATTTCACAGAAGGATGTGATTCGAGTCATGGCAGAACTGAAAAAATTAACAGGACGGATTCCCCGCGCAGAGCAGAGCGTCGTGCCTGCGGTGATTGTCATAGATGGAAAAGAGGAGGGCCCGGAGCTTGACTTGGATGCAGTAAAAAAGGAGACCGACCGGCCGGACCGGCTTAACAGTGCATTTTACTACATGGATTCCCAGCCTTCCCATGACAACTCCCAAAGCGTAGCAGGAAAGGTATATCAGGTGTTGGAGAAGCGGGATTCTGTATGGATTCAGGAGCTATATGGTTTGGGACATCTTTCTCCTCAGGAGATGGCCCGGCGTCTTGGGGTCGAGGTTCCGTCGGTTTCAGAGTGGAACCATATTAATGTCAGGTTTCGGAACGGGGATGGCGCCCCCATCAGCGGATATTCCAATGCAAAGGAGATTCTTTCTCTTGCCAGCGTCTACGGATATTATCATCAGTGGGAAGATCTGGATTCCTTTCAGGACTATGGGGACAAGCTTTGGAAAGCTTCCCATTCTTACGGTGTATCCATCAGTGACATTTATTACTGTGTAGGAGACTGCCAGTACATAGAAGACTCAGAGAGGGAGAATGCACAATCCTCTGTCCAGAACTCAGATGAAGGTGATTCATCGTCAGCCGGCAGTTCTTTGGGATCAGCCGGACAGGCAGAATCGGGAGAAACCATGAGTTTTGGGAGAGGCGCCGGCGTTCAGGAAAATGGCCCCGGGACAGGAGAGGCCGGCAGTCAGGAGAGCAGTCAGTCAGGGGAAGGTGTAGGAGGCCGGGAGAGCGGCCAGTCTGTGGCGGGTACCGTGGGGCAGGAGAGCGGCCAGTCGGTAGAAAGTGCCGGAGGTCAGGAGAGCAGCCAGCCAGGAGAAGGTGCCGGAAGCCAGGAGAGCAGCCAGTCCGTGGCGAGTGCCGGGGATCAGGAGAGCGGTCAGTCGACAGAGGGTGCTGGAGGCGCGGAGAGCGGCCAGATGGCGGCAGAAAGTGTAGGAAGCCAGGAGAGCAGCCAGTCGACAGAGGGTGCTGGAGGCTGGGAGAGCGGTCAGCCAGGGGAAGGTGTGGGAGGTCAGGAGAGCAGCCAGCCGGTAGAAAATGTAGAAGGCCAGGAGAACGGACAGCCGGCAGATGATACTGGAATCCACGAGAACAGCCAGCCAGCAGATAATGCCGGCAGCCAGGAGAGTGCTCAGGCTGTGAATGATGCCGGCGGCCATGGGAGAGGTCAGATGGACGGAAACACAGATGGACGGTCATTCGGAAAAGAAGAGGGAGTCTGGAAACGATGTCTGGGTCACGTGGATCTGAATATTTCAGCACAAATTATCGGCCTGGATGAGAACCGAAATTTATGTATGGCAGATACAACTGGCAACAAGCCAGAGCCAGAATTGGAACAGTGGAACGGCTGGGATGAGACAACACAGTTCTATGCCCGGACCATAGAGGAGCAAGATTGGTATGGGCTCTATGGAATAACCAGTTCGGTCAGTATGTATGTCCGCAACCCTTTGTCTGCTTCTGAAGTGGCCTTTTATTTAAATCTTCTTCCAGAGGGAACTTCCCAAAAACGATGGGAGGTTGTCAGACAAGCCTTATTATCTGTAGGCTCCATTCCTTATTACTGGGGTGGTAAGCCATCCCACAGCGGCTTTGAGGGAAACGGGTTTGGTTCCCTTGTTTTTCCTGATGAAGACGGAAGAAATTTACGGGGATTGGATTGCTCCGGATGGATTAATTGGGTTTATTGGACCGCATTAGGTTCCCCGTTGTCTTCTGAAAGTACGTCAGGACTTATATCCTGCGGCAGAGGAATTACAAAGGATGAGCTGCAAGCCGGAGATATTCTGGTCCGCATTGGTGAAAGCAACCATGTTTACATGTTTCTGGCATGGGCCGGCAATGGTTCCATGTATCTGATTCATGAGACCACAGGAACGGTCAACAATGTAACTATAGATATCTATGATTTGGAACTTCCATATTATAGGAGTTTGATTAACGAGGAATAAACAAATGGAGTATCAAGATGAATTAGAACGGATGCGTGACCGCAGACGTCGCGAAAAGGCAAGGCAGCAGCGCCATGTTCAACACCAGCATTATGAGGGAGCCTCAAGAAAAAAGGGGGCAGGAAGAAGAGAGCGGGCATATGAGGAACGGGAATTAGAGA
The DNA here is from genome assembly GCA_022796015.1 of Hungatella sp. Classification (GTDB taxonomy): domain Bacteria; phylum Bacillota; class Clostridia; order Lachnospirales; family Lachnospiraceae; genus UBA3402. Next base: position 15,058 of record JAAWHU010000071.1, read on the forward strand.
TTATAGATTTTGATAATTTGGAACCGGCACCTTCCAGAAAGAAGAAAGCCAAAAAAAGAAAAAAGCATAGATTCCTTTTTTTGAAGGTTCTGTTATTGGTACTCATAGCCGCCGGAGGATTCCTTGCTTTTAAGTGGAAGCAGATGGGTACAGGCTTTTGGACTATTGCCATATTCGGGGTGGATTCGAGAAACGGCAATTTAGAAAAGGGGGCCTTATCTGATGTGGAAATGCTGTGCGTCATTGACCGTAAAACAGGAGAGATCAAGCTTGTCTCCGTATTTCGTGATACTTATATGGAGATAAACCCAGACGGTACATTTCATAAGATTAATGAAGCCTATTCTAAGGGCGGGCATGAACAGGCCCTAACCGCGCTGGAACGGAACCTGGATCTGCAAATCGATGACTATGCCACATTTAACTGGAGGGCAGTGGCGGATGCCATAACGCTTCTGGGAGGAATCGACCTGGAAATCTCTGAGAGTGAATTCAAATATATTAACGGTTTTATCACAGAGACTGTAGAATCCACGGGCCACGGTTCTTATCATTTAGAGCACCCAGGAATGAATCATCTGGATGGCGTTCAGGCGGTAGCCTATGCACGCTTGAGACTTATGGATACAGATTATAACAGGACCGCCAGACAGCGTCTGGTGATTCAGCTGGCTCTAAATAAAGCAAAGGAAGCAGATTTTAAAACATTGACCACTGTGATTCAGGCTGTCCTCCCTCAGTTGTCTACAAGTATTGGTATTGATGATATTCTTCCTTTAGCAAGGAATATCCGCAAATATCATATTAGTGAAACCGGCGGTTTCCCGTTTTCCAGAGGAGAAACCCATATTGGCAAAAAGGATTGTGTTATTCCGCTTACTCTGGAAAGCAATGTCTCTCAGCTTCATGCCTTTTTATATGGAATGGAAAATTATCAGCCTTCTGCAACTGTAAGACAGATCAGCGCCAGAATCGCAGCAGACAGCGGTATGGGAGAGATCGCTCCCAATGCCCCTGAGGCAAAGGTACTAGGTCAAAAGGCTCTGACAGATTCAAGTTCACAAGGTTCAGGAACCGACACGCCGCAGGGTTCCGAAAACCGTGACAGTACAGCTGCCAAGCCTCCTGAGCCTTCTGAAACGCCGGCTCCTGAGCCTCCAGCGTCTGAGATATCTGAGTCATCAATACCTGAAATCCAAACAGCAGGCTCAGAAGAAGAAACTTCTGGGATAGATTCTACAGAGGAACTATCATCAGCAGAAGTATCGGAGGAGGATGTGTCTTCTGACAGCGAGGAGGAGAGTTCATCATCTGCCGAACAACAGCCGGACATTGGCCCGGGAGCTGGGGATCACTTTGAACCTGACATGTTTGGTCCTGGAAACGGTTCAAAACCTGATGTTTCTCCGGGGCCTGGGAGCGGTCCGGATTCGGTAGAAGGGGAGGTATCGGGCCCTGGCAGCAGTTTTAGCCCTCCTTCAGGTTCTAATATATATGAAGAAAAACCGACTTCGGAAGAAACGCCCCAAGGCGGCCCTGGCGTCTAATTTTCTGTTACTAGCATGTAGTAAATAGAAAATCACCCCGATTTTCCACGGTTCCATTTCAGACACGACAAACGCATGAGGCCCATGGGCAGATAGAAACAAGGGAATACTACCAGACGGAAGAGATCAGGTGGTTGGAGAAGAAGACACTGGAGAAAGAGGGGAAACGGAGGAAGGAATACCGGTATTTCATAAGCACATAAAGGAAGAGATTGAGGTGGGCAGGCCGTGCAGTAAGAGTTCACAGGAGCATAGAAAGCATACACTGGAACCCGGATGTGACTTTCCATGAAGATGCAAACAAGTTAAATATATACAAATATTTCAAAAAAATATGATAGATGTATTTTCAATGTCTCCAAAGGTCAAAAAGCCATATAATAGAAGAGCACTGGAGGAACCGGGGATATAAGTCACCGAATATCTATGTTAATGAACTGATTAAAAAACATATGGAGAGTAATCGATTGCATCAGAAATTCAATTCTGACAATGAATCAAGCTGTTCCAAGCGTTCAGGCAGTCCACCCCGGTGCAAACTTGGCAGGCATCCAGACAAGTCAGAATAGCGATTTTCTTCATACAGCAT
>JAAWHU010000072.1 GCA_022796015.1 Hungatella sp.
CATGATTGCTGAGATGGACAAACGAATTGCCAAGTCCGAGGCTTCCATGATTACTGAGATGGACAAGCGGTTCGCCAAGTCCGAGGCTTCCATGATCGCTGAGATGGACAAGCGGCTCGCCAAGTCCGAGGCTTCCATGATCGCTGAGATGGACAAGCGGCTCGCCAAGTCCGAGGCTTCCATGATCGCTGAGATGGACAAGCGGCTCGCCAAATCCGAAAATCTTGTGCTTGAAGAGTTGGAACGCACCAGAAGAATCCTGGATCAAAAAATCCAAAATATGCAGGATAATCTTGATGCCATCACGGAGTATTATCGGATCACCAAGCTGGAACAGGATAACACGGTTCTGTTTCTTGGCATGGTTTCCGACCTGCAGAAACGAGTTGAAAAGCTGGAACAAAAAATCGCATAGCCGGATCCTGAATTTTTCCTGATGAACTTACATTTATGGGTTGCATTTTTTTGCGAAATGATGTATATTTATGAATATTTTAAAAATCCTCAGGGATATAACAATTTCAGGAAGGAATAACAAATCATGAAAGAGAAAGTAATCCTAGCGTATTCCGGCGGTCTTGACACCACCGCGATTATTCCATGGTTAAAGGAACATTTTAATTATGAGGTCATCTGCTGTTGTATCGACTGCGGACAGGGCAGCGAGCTGGATGGATTGGAAGAGCGGGCGAAGCTGTCCGGCGCTTCCAAATTATATATTGAAGATCTGATAGATGATTTCTGCGACAATTACATTATGCCATGTGTCCAGGCCGGTGCTGTCTATGAGAACAAATATCTGCTGGGCACCTCCATGGCACGCCCTGCCATCGCGAAGCGCCTGGTTGAGATTGCCAGAAAGGAAGGTGCCTCCGCTATCTGCCACGGCGCCACCGGAAAAGGCAACGATCAGATCCGTTTTGAACTGGGCATCAAGGCTTTGGCTCCCGATTTAACAATCATCGCCCCATGGCGCATGACGGATGTGTGGACCATGAAGTCCAGGGAGGATGAGATTGAGTACTGCCGGCAGCACGGCATCCATCTCCCGTTTTCCGCCGACAGCAGCTACAGCCGCGACCGGAACTTATGGCATATCAGCCATGAAGGCCTGGAGCTGGAGGATCCTGCCAGCGAGCCCAACTATGACCACCTTCTGGTTCTCGGAGTAACTCCCGAGAAGGCCCCTGATGAGGGCGAATATGTGACCATGACCTTTGAAAAAGGGATTCCTGTCAGCATCAACGGCCAGAAGATGAAGGTATCGGATATTATCCGCAAGCTCAATGAGCTGGGCGGCAGACACGGAATCGGAATTGTGGATATTGTGGAGAACCGCGTGGTAGGCATGAAGTCCCGAGGTGTCTACGAGACTCCCGGCGGAACCATTCTCATGGAAGCCCATACACAGCTGGAGGAGCTGGTATTAGATCGGGCCACCATGGAGGTGAAGAAAGACATGGGCAATAAAATGGCCCAGATTGTCTACGAAGGCAAATGGTTCACTCCCCTTCGCGAGGCAGTCCAGGCTTTCGTAACATCCACCCAGGAATATGTGACCGGAGAAGTGAAGTTTAAACTTTACAAGGGCAATATCATCAAAGCCGGCACCACCTCCCCCTACTCCCTGTACAGCGAATCCCTGGCCTCCTTCACCACCGGGGACCTGTATGATCACCACGATGCCGACGGGTTTATCACCTTGTTCGGGCTGCCTCTCAAGGTACGGGCAATGAAGATGGCAGAAGTAAAAAAGAATCAGCAGTAAGATATAATCCAAGTCAACAACCCCGCTGCAAACAACGGGGAATCAAATGCCTGGCATCAGGAATCAAAACTGCGGCCAGGCATTTTTCAAAATCATTCCGGTTTCCCAAACCTGGCCCGCATCATGGGCTTTATTCCCCCTGCCTCCAGAATCTTCATGGCCTGATCCCCAAGTTTGTCGCACAGGTAGACTTTCCCTGTCTCCTTCACTTTAATGGTTCCCTCCAGAATGTCTATGGTCAGTTCCTGTCCCGCTTCCACTTCCCTGCTGATCCCTTTACACACAATCAGAGGAAGCCCTAGATTAATGGAATTTCTGAAAAATATTCTGGCAAAGGAATCCGCCACCACTGCGCCGGCGCCCATATTGATAAGAGCGATAGGGGCATGTTCCCGGCTGGAACCGCATCCGAAATTGGTTCCGGCCACCACAATCCCACCCTGGGGAAAATTCTGTGCTATAGCCTCGTCCACACCGCAGAGGCAATGGCTTCCGATCTCCTTAGGATCCGTGATGGCAAGAAAACGTCCCGGGTATATCTGATCCGTGTCAATGTTATTTCCTACAATTATGGTCTTTCCTGTAATGGTTGTCTTCATCCTTCCATCCTCCTATAAATAGTTCCGCGGATCCGTAATACGGCCCTCCGCCATACTTGCCGCCACGACTGCCGGACTTGCCAGATATATGGATGCTTTTGTGGAGCCCATGCGTCCCGGAAAGTTGCGGTTTGTGGTGGTAATACAGACCTCGCCCGGAGCCAGGATGCCTTCATGGGCTCCCAGACAGGCTCCGCATCCCGGAGAAGCTATGGTGGCTCCGGCGGACATAAGCTCCTGAATATATCCTTTTTCCATACACTCCTGCATCACGGCGGCAGAAGCCGGAACCACCACCAGCCTTGTATATGGTGCAATATGCCTTCCCCTAAGAATCCCGGCTGCGGCGGCGATATCCTCTGCTCTTCCGCCGGTACAGCTTCCGATATATCCCTGATCCAGCCTGATCTCCCCTTGTGCAATCACATCAGAAAGAGAGCTCACATTGTCCACACTGTGAGGACAGGCCAGCTGAGGCTCTAAGACGGACACATCAAAGGTATGGCTCTCCTCATACCGGAAATCCGGATCCGTATGCTGTGTCTCAAAGGGACGCACCGCACGTTCGGATACATATTCCAGCACTTCCTGATTGGGCTGCATATAGGCTGTCTTGGCTCCCATCTCCACCGCCATGTTGCAGATAACCATCCTCCCCGACACGCCCAGGTTTTCCACATAGCTTCCCGTGAAATCAATGGCCTTGTAGACAGCGCCATCTGCCTTGAGCTTTCCCACTACCCTTAAGATCACGTCCTTGGGATACACGCCCTTTTTTGTCTCTCCCTCCAGTCTTACTTCGATGATCTCAGGAACACGGAACCACAGTTTTCCGGTCATGAGAATGGTGGCCATGTCCGTGGCCCCGCACCCTGTGCTCATTGCGCCGAAGGCGCCGTGAGTGGTGGTATGGCTGTCCGTGGCTACCACGATCATGCCCGGGTAGATCACACCTGCCTCCGGCATCACCTGATGGCACACTCCGCAGTTAGTATCAAAGTGGAATTTTAAATGGTTTTTTCTGGCAAACTCTCTCATCTCCCCATGATTGGCAGCGCTTTTCATGTCAGGCGCCGGCGCGTAGTGATCAAAGACAAAGGCCGCTCTCTCACTGTCCCAGACCTTTTCTCCTCCCATCTCATAAAAAGAATAGATTGTCTGAAGGTAGAGATCATTAATCTCCGCAAAATCCACCTTGGCGGTCACGATCTCCCCTGCTTTGACCTGCCTTTGTCCGCTGTTCTTTGCAAGAATCTTTTCAATGGCATGCATATCCGTTCCTCCCTTTCCGTTTTCCCTCAGCTCAAATATGGTATATCATATTCATGTTCTATGGTTCTAAGATAGCATAATCGTATACGATATTCAATCTTTATTCTTATAATTGTATATTTTTGGATATATTATCTATTTTATAAAATTATATTTCACTATTTTTATATATTTTATACGTCATCTATTGCACAAAATATCAAAAGGAATTTCTTTGTTTCATCTCCGGGCGTTTCATGCTATAATGACCCTAACTATACAGAAACGGAATGATCTTTATGGAATCAATAGAAATTATGCCGACCCGGGTCCGCATTGTCTCCATCCTGAAAAAAGCCCTTTTAGCCGGTGAATATAAAAGCGGCGACGAATTAAGCCTGACGGAGATCGCCGCACGCCTTGGGGTCAGCCGCACGCCTGTCAGGGAAGCATTTCAGGCTCTGGCCTCAGAGGGCCTTATTGAACTGCGGATGAACAAGGGCGCTGTTGTAAAGCCCATTGATGAAAAATTTATCCGGGAGCATTATGAGATGCGGATTCTTTTGGAATCAGAAGCCGCCGCCAGAGCGGCAAAAAACGGAATGGAAGTCTCCTGCCTCCTTGCCCGTCTTCTTCACTTGAAAGACAATCTTCCTGTTGTCACTCAGGAGGAATATGAAAAGGTGAATATGGATGTCCACACCTCCATATGGACTGCTGCAGACAACCGAAAGCTGTACCAGTATCTGTCAAACCTGTGGAACGGCCCCAGCACCGGATATTCCAACTCCAGGCTGGATCATTATGAACAGTCCACCAAGGAGCATATCTCCATTCTGCAGGATATCCGCATGCAGACCCCAGAGAATGCCCGCGCCTCCATGAGCCGGCATATTACAAGAAGCATGGAGAATATTATAAAAAGCTTTCACATGGCCCAGAAGCTGGTATCCACGCCGCCTCACAGCCTCCGGTAAACGGGATAAGAAGCGCAGACCGGATAGCAAAAGGGATTCAAATACTCAGCCAAAAGCCGGACAAGTCCCTCAAGAGCCGGGCTCATGGCCTGGTTTAAGGGGGTGAGAACTGAGATATAGTAAGGATACCTGCGGCTTAGGGAGATCATTTTTAGGTTTTCCGATCCGCCTTCTTCTCCTTTGCACAGCCCGCGAAAATTACTTTCCAGAAGGAATGCGGTCACCCTCTCCCCGGAAAGCAGGGCTGCAATGGCATTGAGATCCGTGGTCTCGCAGTAGACATCGCCTGCAAACTGTTCCTGGGAAAGAATATCGTCACAGGTACCTCTCCAGAATGTTCCGCGGGGAGGGAGAATCACGGGAAATGACCTGACACAGGCGTTGTCCTCCTCCAAAAAAGCGCCCCTGCCTACGGCCCAGACCACCTGATCCTCATATATGGGGAGATACCAGAAGGAGGAATAGGATTTCTGCTGGTCCAGAATTGCTGCTGCATCTGCCTGCCCTTCATCAAGCTGATTCTTTGCCTGGGCGGAGCTGCAGTAAGAGACGGATAGCCTTGTCTCCGGAAAATCCCTGCCAAACCGGGGCAGCACCATGGTCAGAAACGGATATTCAAAAACAGGCGCCAGCACCAGACGTACCAGAGAATGCCTGTTCTTAAGATCATGCTCCATCTTTGCGGACAAACCCAGGATAGTGCGGGCGCCGTTGACATAGATACGGCCTGCATCCGTCAGATAACAGGCGCCTTTCTCTCTCCTGAAAAGAGGAGGCAGGTGCTCCTCTGACTCCAGACGGCTCAGATATTGACTCAGCGCAGAGGGAGACAGATAAAGCCTTTTGGCGGCCCCCGAGATGGAATGCTCCTCGGCGATGGCAATCACATATTCCAGTTGTTTCAGATTCATAAGACTCCTCCTGTCTGACAGGGCTCAAATTCCTGAATAATAGCCTGGGCGGCCGGATTGGGATCCATAAAGAAATGTGGATTACGGCGGCGTTCCTTTGTCTGACAGTAGCACAGATAGATCAGGTGCCGCTCCTCCCGGCTCAGCTGGTGTTCATTGTGATACAGCATTCCCACATAATTCCAAAGCTTCGGCTCCAGGGAAAAATACCGCAGCCCGGCCCCGGAATACACATGGGCTGAAGGCAGACATCCGATCCCAAGGCCCGACGTGCACATTTCCCGGATTGCAAACATATTGTTGGACCTGAAAATAACCGTGGGCGATACCCTTTGATGATCCAGGGCCCTCATAACAATCTGAGAGACCACGGTCTCCGGGCCGGGAATCAGAAACGGTATATCCTCCATTTCCTTCAGGGATACCGACACAGTCTTCCCATAGGGAGCAGAGGCCCGGGCCGCCAAAGGATGGGTCTTTGCCACAGCCAACAGCACCTCCTGTCTGGCGAACCGGACAAACCGGCAGCCGGCTTCCGAGTAATCGGAGGAAGTTCCGATCAGCAGATGAATCTCTTTCTTTCTCATAGCCTCCTTCAGGCTGTTCATATAGCCTTCTCTCTGAATCAGACGAATATCCGGATACAGGGAATAAAATTCTTTAAACAGATAGGAGTAGATTCTGGCGCCGTTGTAAGGCGTCATGCCTATGACCAGCTCCCGGCTGTGAGGCTTCCCCAGCATGTGAATGGCCTGGTAGGTCTGCTGCTTGACTGCAGCGATCTGCCCTGCTGCCTCCAGAAAGATACGCCCGGAACCCGTAGGCTTTAGATAGCGGGTGGATCTGTCAAAGAGAGCGACTCCAAGGTCACGCTCCAGCGCAGACAGACTGTGGCTTAAAGCCGATTGTGAAATTCCCAGACTCGCCGCAGCCCGGGAGAAGGAGCCTTCCCTGGCTATGGCAAGAGGATATTCATACATTCTGATATCCATAGACATTCTCCTCCTTAATCTATGAATTTTACTTAAATTATATATGCACCAATAGTTCTTGTCAATTCCCGTAATTTTTGTTTAAAATGTATATAAATCAAGGATTTCTAACGGCTTGTATGGCATAAACAGCCGACAGTCTGATGAGTTTTTCTTAAGAACCATCGAGATTTATGAAAATATTTAACAAACCATAAGGGGGATATGACATGAGAGAAATATTGGAATTAAAACAACTGCCGGCCTTAGACAGTCTTTCTGTTGACCGGGATCACTATTACCGGCAGGTACTTGACGGTTACTACGATTTCCCCAGGGAAATGAAGGACAAAACCGTCCGCAGGGCAAAGCTGTATATGCCTTCCCACAGCGTGTACAACCAGCCCACAGTCTATCTGCTGATTCCCGACAAAAAAGATCCTGGGGAATTTCTGGTGGAAAGCGGCTGGAAACAGGCGGCGGACGAGAATCATCTGTTCCTAATCATCCTGGAGCCGGAAAACGGAACCTGGAAGAGTCCCGAGGATGAGATTCCTTACATAGACGAGGTCAGACGTGTTGCGGGAAATAAACCATGCTTCAGCATGTTTCCTCCCAGGACCTACGGTGCAGGATATGAAAAGGGCGCGGAGATTCTGTCTGCCTATGCCATGAAAAATCCTCAGAACTGGTCGGGGCTTCTTCTGGCCGGGGCAAAAGGGTTAAGCATCGAAAAGGAAAAGGAGCTCCAGGCTCTTGAATCTCCGGAACCGGGTATTTTTGTAAGTCAGGTGCAGATGCCTGTGTGGATCGTGGAACCGTCTCTTGGAGTCTGGGATGCCGGACATTCCGGCGAGAACGAAACCCATGACGCAAAACGGCTGGCAGATTATTTCCGGAGATCCAACCACTGTACGGACGTTGAGACAAAGGGAGCCTGTGAGACCGTTACCGCAGGAGGGCTGGAAAGCAGGATGTTTCTGCCAGCCATGGGCGGCAGTGAGGGCGAGGACTGGTGCGCCCCGGTAATCCTGACGGAGGCAGACTGGAACCAATGCCTGAACGCCGATTTCTGTACCGCAGTCTACCAGAGATTGTGGAAGGGCACATGCCGTTACAACGGCAACCGGGTAGGGGCCCTGCGCCATGATGGGGATATCTATGAGCGGGGATTCAAACGTTTTACAGAAAAATTCCCCGGCGGCTACTGCAAAGACGGCTCTGATTACTACTGCAGAGAATGGTATGTGTATCTGCCTGAAAGCGCCGAAGGAAAGGGGGCCGTTCCGGCAGTCTTTCTCTTCCACGGAGCCGGAGGAAGCGGCGATGAAATAGGAGACCGCTCCGGCTGGGCCAGACTGGCCAAGGAAAAAGGGTTCCTTCTGGTATGTCCCAGCGCTTCCAACGAGAACATTGTACGGTTCTTCAGAAATGTGACCTCCAACCATATGTTCCGCAGCCGCTGGAACACAGCCAATCCCAAGCCGGACTATCCCAGCGACATGGTATTCCTGGATCACCTGTATCCGTGGATTATGGAGCATTATCATGTGGACCGCAGCCGGGTGTATGCCTGCGGCCAATCCTCAGGCGGCATGATGACCTGGGCATGCGCGGCCTACCGCTCTGATTATTTTGCAGCCGCAGCCCCTGTATCGGCAAAAGACGTAAACAAAATGGAAGAACCTCTTCCCTTCATCAAGGGCTCCAAGGTGCCCATCATAGCCAGTATGGGAACAGAAGACAAGATCTTCCCCGGCGCCTTCTCCACCCAGGAAGCCAGAGACTTAATCGATTATTTTGCAGACCTTTATGATCTTGATAAGCGCTGGTCTGATTATACATTTATGAAGGGCGGCAAAAGCTGCACCTGGAAGGAAGGGCTTTTTGCCAACTATGTCTTTAAAAACAACCAGGGATTTCCCATGCTCCGCATGATAGAAGCAGACACTAAGACCCACGCCATCTGGCCTTCGGAGTGCCGAATGATCTGGGAAGAATGGTTCTCAAAGTTTACGAAAGATCCCGATACCAAGACCCTGTACTATGAAGGACAGGAAGTACGCTAAAAGAAAGGAGTAACCCTCATGAATCTGACGGCAGTTGCAATCTTAATGGTGGCGCTGGTTATCGCCTCTGCATTTATCAAAAAGCTTCCTATGCAGTTCATCCTCTGCATCGTACCTATTATCTGCGGACTCTTGGCAGGATATCATATAAAAGAAATCGGCGACATCGCCATGGCGCAGATCGCAAAAAACATGCAGTCCGCCGGTATTATGTGTCTTTTTGCCATGGTCTATTTCACGATGCTGGGTGAGACCGGAATGTTTAACACCGTAATCAAAAATCTGCTGAAGCTCACCAGAGGCAAGGTAAGCGTCTATGTGGTAATGATCATTACCTCCATAGTATCGGGCATCGCTTTTTTGACAGCCCAGGTGGTAACCGCATACTCCATCGTATTTCCTGCCATGCTGCCTCTGTACAAGAAGATGAAGTTTAACAAAGCCTCTGCCATGATGATCGCCCAGACCTCCATCGCGGCTATGGGATTCATTCCCTGGGGAATCGCCGTAGTAAATTCCTCCGTGTTCGCCGGGGTGGACACTTTGGAACTGTCCCGGCGCCTTATGCCGGTGTCCCTGTGCTTTATTCCGGTCATTATCCTTCAGTGGTTCTGGTTCGGAATGCAGCACAAGAAGCAGGGGCTTCCCATGACTGTGGAATGGACCAGCGAAGAAACCGTCCAGGAAAATGACGAGAAGGGTTTCAAGAGGCCGAAGCTGTTCTGGTTTAACTTCCTTTTGTTTCTGGCCGTCATCGCAGGACTGGTACTGGCAGTGATGCCTTCTTACCTGATCTTTATCATTGCCGCCTTCCTGACCCTGATTGTCAACTATCCTGATCCCAAGGTACACCAGAAGCTGTTAAACCAGGCAGGCGGGCGGTTCTTCAACACCCTTATGATGCTCATCGGAATCTCCGTATTCCTAGGCATCTTCAATGAAAGCGGCATGGTGAAGGCTCTGGCCACCTTCGTGGTAGGCGTGTTCCCCGCCTTCCTTACCAGATATGTCCACATTATTCTGGCGGCAGTTATGGTCATTGTAATCCGGTTCATGCCCAACAAGATCTACAACTCCATGTACCCGGCCCTCATCTCCGTAGGATCCAAGTTCGGCTTAGCCGGCGTAGATGTGATCGCCCCCTTTGTGTGCAACATGTCCCTTGCAACGGGTTCCTCACCATTCACCGCCACCACCCATGTAGGCACAGCCCTTATGGATCTGGATATGGACGATTACTGCCGTCAGGCCGTGCCGGTCATGGAAGCCACCAACATCCTGATTCTCGTGATAGCCCTTATGACGGGAGTGGTGAGATAAGCGCCGGAAGCAGCACTTAAAAGATCATTCCCCATACCCAGCTGAAGGGCATTACCAGTACCAGGGCCGGAAGCATATTGATCAGGGGAATATCCTTAATCTTTGATACCCTCAGGCCTGCGGCTATGGTCAGGATTCCTCCGCAGGCCATAAAATCGTTTAACAGCTCCGGCGTAGTCAGAGGAATGATCCGTCCTGCCACCCAGAAGAAGAAAAAGAACACTGCAAACTGGGGAGCGGCAATGAGGCTTACTGCCGCCCCCATGGTCCCTGCAAAGATTACTGCCGTAAAGAAATCCATAATGGACTTTGAGAGAAGAATGGAGGAATCCCCTGACATTCCCTCCATCAGCGCTCCGTAGATTCCGAAGCCGCTGGCGCAGAAAATAGCCACAATGGTCACATACTCGTCCATATCGACTTTTCCCGTGGGGATGGGAAGTTTATCTAACAGAGTCCGAAGCCCTGTCTTCACCCCTTGTTCCATCCTAAGCAGATGCCCCAGAAGGGTTCCTATAATCAGTGCCAGAGTCATGGGCGGCATGGCGCTGCATTTAATAAGGGACATAATCCCGTTTCCGATGGCCGCCAGGCCGAATATGGCCGTAAGCAAATCTTTCGTCTCGTCATCAATATATTTTCCGCATACAGTTCCTATGAGGCCCCCTAAAAATACGCCTCCGCATTCACACAATACTCCTATAGGCATTTTTTATCCTCCGTCTTCTTAAAATTTTTCCTCCTGCCGGCAAAGCCCAAAACCAGGCCGGCCTGACTCCGGCGCCCTTTCTCATCGAAATTTCAGGGGCACCTGGAGCCGCAGAAACATAGAGCGTCTCTGGCTGTCAAACACATTAAACTCTGTCAGAACCTCGCAGAGATAATCCCCGCTGATAACATACCTGTGATCCCTGCAGTACTTCAGGAGCCGGGCCGCATACTCCGGCTCGTCGTCAAAGCTGTCCAGATAAATACAGGCATACATGGCACTGTCAATATTGCGCACCGACTCATGGTCGGGAAAATCATCGTCCACGAAAATAAAGATCTCATGGGACACCATTCTCAAAGCCAGAAAATCCTCCCGCCCCAGTATGGTCCCTGCGTTGCAGTAATAGATCTGGGGAAGTCCCTGGACGATGAGATTCTCTTTTAAAGCCTCCAGAATTTCTTCGTACACGGAAATGTCATGTTCATAGAAATTGGTGTCCGTATGCATCACGTAGACTTTCCTGTGGGGGATATATTCCACCGTAATCATGCCGCAGTCCGGGGCTTTTCTAAACCGTTCCACACTCTCTATGGCCCGGCTGATGGCCCCCAGACGGAGCTGTAGCTGACCAATCTCTTCCTTCACCTGTTTCTTTTTGCTGATGAGAGTGGACTCAATCAGCTCAATATCTCCTTTCTCCAAAATCTCCCGAATCTCCCCCAGGCTCATACCCAGTTCCTTCATATACTGGATCATATCCAGGCGTGCCTTCTGATGGATGCTGTAGTACCGGTAGTTTGTGTCCGGATCCGTATAACAGGGTTTTAAGATTCCCACTTTATCATACAGCCTTAAAGCCGTAATGGAAATACGGTTAAACTGAGCCATCTCACCGATTTTCATCATTTTATTATCCATAACCATATTGCTGCTCCTAAAGTCTGATGCGTGGTCAGAGTTTTTGGTAAAACTGTATGAATTTATTATAATATTTTTTTAATATTTGGCAAGTTATTTCCCCGATTCTTTTTTGGACATCCTATGGTTCCCAGGATTTTATATGGTATCTCCTATATTTCACGTTTTTTCGACCATCCCTTTCGTCTTTTAAAGAGTTTACATATAACCGTTAAAATTACCACAATCTCCCTTGACTCTCACCCCGGACGAGGCTGTATACTATTACTATCATTCAATTTTGTTTTCCGAGAAGGAGGTTTTCATTATGAGCAAGATTAAAGTGGTACAGTACGGATGCGGAAAGATGAGCAAATACATTCTGCGCTATCTCTACGAAAAAGGCGCTCAGATCGTAGGCGCCATCGATGTCAATCCTGAGATCGTAGGCATGGATATCGGCGACTATGCAGAACTGGGCGTAAAGACCGGAATCCTCATTAGCGACAAGGCCGAGGAAGTGCTGGACAATACAGACCCTGATATCGCGGTTGTTACTCTGTTCAGTCTGGTCAGCGACTGTTATGACCATTTTGTCAACTGCTTAAGCAGAGGCATCAGTGTCATCACCACCTGCGAAGAGGCCACCTACTGCTGGACGACGGATCCTGTCCGCGCCAACCACCTGGACGTACTGGCCAAAGAAAACAACTGTACCTTCGTAGGCAGCGGCATGGAAGACACCTTCTGGGTAAACATGGTAAGCATGGTTGCAGGAAGCTGCCACAGCATCAAGAAGATTGAGGGCGCCGTAAGCTACAACGTAGAGGACTACGGCCTGGCTCTTGCCAAGGCTCACGGCGTAGACCTGACTCCAGAAGAATTTGAAAAGCAGATTGCCCATCCGGAAGTTCTGGAGCCCTCCTATGTATGGAATTCCAACGAAGCCCTTGCCGCCAAGATGGGCTGGACCATAAAGAGCCAGACTCAGAAATGTGTTCCCTACTTCCATGAGGGCGACTTGTACTCCTCCACCATGGGCAAAGATATCAAAGAAGGCAACTGCATCGGCATGGCGGCAGTGGTAACCACAGAGACCTTCCAGGGCCCGGTCATCGAGACCCAGTGCATCGGCAAAGTCTATGGTCCCGATGATGGAGACATGTGCGACTGGAAGATCATCGGAGAGCCGGATACGGAATTCCACGTGGTAAAACCCGCCACAGTGGAACACACCTGCGCCACCATCGTGAACCGTATTCCTGCAGTGCTAAGGGCTCCTGCCGGACTGATTACCATGGATGAGCTGGACGAAATCGAATATATGACTTATCCTATGGAATTCTACTGCTGATTTAATACCATGACAATAACCGGGCGGCCAGCCCCCTTGAAAGGGGCCGGCCAGCCCGGTTTTCTTTCTCTTCATTTCCTCTAATTCAGATAATTCACATCCTGTTTTTCCTGAAGGTCAAAATATGTTATATCCGAATTGCCCTCTAATCCTAAAAGCCTGACTGCACTGATCCTCCTGTTTTTGCAGGTGGAAAAATAGTAAGTGCCGCTCTCGGCACACATAGCGCTGATGCACAGGGTATGATCGTAGGTTTCCACCGGCTCCTCCTCTTCCTCCTGGCTCTGACGCATAACAATTCCCTCCGGAATATTGACCGCCGAAAATTGGTGAAACATGCGGGTGATTCCATCGATCTCATCCTCTCCCTTCACAGCATAATGCTTTAACACTGCCATGCGCACAAACCGGGATGGGGAAGAGTAGTCTCCGGGAAGCCCGAATCCGCCTCCGGAGCTGATGCTGGCTCCCCGAAGCTTGAGATCCATAAAATCGTGGGAGGAATCCAGCAGATTGGACACAGAGGCATAGTTGCACAGATTGGTATGCTGCCACTGATAGCCCGGGCTGTTGGTCATAACGCCTATTGTATCCCGGTGAATACAAAGCCCCCCTGCGTCCGGTTCGATGATAATGGTCTCCCCGGTTCTGTCGGAAAAAATATAGTGAACCGTCATCTCACAGCCAAAAATCTGCTCCCCTGTCAGGTTAAGAGATGGAAGGATAGAGGCCGCCTCCTCCACAGACGCACACTGGCTTAAGAGATAGCCTGTAAGAAATCCGGGATGGATATTCATATGCCGGCTGTCTCTCACCAGATCATAAGCCGCATAGCCGGGATAGTTGAGAAGTCCGCCCATAACCCCCATCTCGTTGATCCCATCTACCATAACAGGAGATGGAAGGCCGGTGATGGCCATCCCCGCAAAGGCGTAGCGGCTTCTCACATACTGCTGACACTTTTCACTGATCTCCAGTTTCAAGGGATAATTCCTGGGGACTGCGGCAATCCGGTTGCCCTTAAGGCTGCCGCACTGGTCGTAGGTTCTCCCCAGAAGATGTTTGTGGTCTTGGGTCTCCCATGTAAAGCAGGTACATCCCATGTTGATAAACGGACTTTTCACACTTCCCATATTGTTCTAAACTCCTCTTCATTTTACGGATTATTCTTAAGAACTCATATAGTACAGTGTATCCTTTCAATGATCGTATCATTCAAAAAATCCGGTTGATTCTGTGGTTTTTGTATTACTGAAACACTCCCACCTCCTGAGCCCCCTCACCATCCGTAATATACAGGGCGCATTCTAAAGGATGTCCGGCTCTGGGCTCAAAATAATACCATTTTCCGTCCAGTTCCTGCCAGTTGGTAAGGGCGTACCCATCCTTGTTAAAGTAGTATTTGTGGCTGCCGATCACCTTCCAGCAGGATTTGAGATAGGTTGCATTTGTATCCGCATACCACCATCCCTTCTGGTCATGGTTCCAGCCCGTCTGATACTCCGGCGCATCCACCAGTTCCCAGTCCGGCCTCCCGTATCCGGCTATGGCTCCGTGGGTCAGAAGGTAGGACTTTTCCCACACGCCTCCCCCGTTGGCCACTACGCCCTTTGTCCCGCTTGTGTTGCCCTCAATGGTATGGATCTGATCCGCCGTCACATTCTCCACAATTCCCGTGTGGTAGATGCGGAGAGAATTCTTAAAAAATACCTGGTCTCCCCTTCTGGGAACATAAACCCATTTTCCTTTGTCTTTGTAGTACTGGGCTGATGTGGGGGTGTAGGCGCTGAATCCGCCTCCCACCATCTGCCGCGCCGTCACCTGACCGAATGCCTGAACAAAACACCAGTCCACAAACATATCGCACCATGGCTGCCCCTGAAGGGAGGGGTATAAGTCCCTGGCGTATTTGGTATAATTTTCACTGCCTGGGTTGGCGGTTTTGCTGTCCAAATCTTTGTTGGATCTTTTCTCAAGATATCCCACTTCCGCTTTTGCAATATCAATTAATTTATTAATCTGACTCATATCTGCCTCCTGTCAATCACCTTGTCTACATTCTTATTATATGAGTCAGCTGAAATTTTGCTCTTTTGCCCAGAGGTTGGAACACAGCTATCACCTGTTATCTGTTTTTACTTTTTTCAGCAGTGGGTGAAGATAGGGCCTCACTACAGTAATGATTACAATGAGCAGAAGGATACAGGAAACCGGTCTCTTAAAGAACATCAGCATATCGCCTCTGGAGAAGCTGACAGCCTTTCGGAAGTTGGTCTCCAGCGTGCTTCCCAGAACATACGCCAGGATAAATGGTGTTGACGGAATTCCTGCATAGGCCATCCAAAGGCCCACTCCCGTAAAAACCATGGTCATGTACAGGGCAAACATATTGTTTGCATTGGTGTACACACCTGTTAAGGACAACACTAAAATAATCGGATACAGATAGTGGTAAGGCGCCTTTAAAAGCAGCGGAAATGCCCGGATACCCATAATCTCAACAAAGAGTGCAATCACTGCCGCAAAAATTGCTGCCATGAAAATCATAGATACAAATACCGGATAATTTCTCTGCATGAGAGGCCCCGCCTCAATCCCGTGAATGGTAAGTCCTCCTAACAAGAGAGCCGTAGTGCCATCTCCGGGAATCCCCAAGGCAATCATGGGAATAATGGCGCCGCCCACTGATGCGTTGTTGGCAACCTCGGGAGCAATGACTCCATCCACGCAGCCATTGCCGAACTCTTCCGGGTGTTTGGAGTTATTCTTCTCCACAGTATAAGCTACCACATTGGACAGAGCCGCACCCATTCCGGGAAGAAAGCCGATGCCAAGACCGATGAGGAAGGAGCGGATTATGTTCATAATATTGCCGGTAAGATCCTTGACCTTCAGATGGAACTTTCCGATGGTTCCTGTAAATGTGCCTGCTGCCCCCGTTTCTCCTTTCGCGTAATCTCCCATAATCATAGCGCCTGCAAACAATCCTGTCAGGACACACACCATGTTAAATCCCCCTGCCAGATAGTAGGAGCCAAAGGTAAAGCGCGGCGTGGAAGAGATCGGCGCATAACCCACCTGGGTAATAAAGAGCCCCATGGCCGCCGCAATAAATCCTTTCATCATTCTTCCCTTTGACATCCCTGCCACCAGAGTAATCGCCATAAGCCCCAGAGAGAAATACTCCCATGGCCCCATCTTAACAGCCAGAGAGGAGATCACCGGGCAGGCTGCCATAGCAATGAGAATTGAAGGCACCGTACCCATAAAGTTAGCCACGGTTCCTGCTGAAAGAGCCCTGGTCACTTCCCCCTTCTTAGTCATGGCATAACCGTCATAGCAGGTAGACAGTGAACTTGGCGTTCCCGGAATTCCCAAAAGGATGGAACCGATAAACCCTCCGGAACAGCTTCCTACCCAGATGGAAATCAGCATGGCAATAGCCACGTTGGAATCCATGGCAAAGGTGAGAGGAAGAATGATGGTAATGGCCATGGCCCCAGATAATCCCGGAATCGCTCCCAGAATCAGCCCGATCAGTCCGCCAAGAAGCATCATAACCAGACAGTAGGGGGATACTAAAATACCTATTGCATTGATAAAATCAGCCATAATGCCCTCCTAAAACACTTTGCCGCCTGGAAGCGGAATCTTAAACACCGATACAAATACAACATACAGCACTCCGGTGACAACGGCAGCGTAGACAGCCCGTTTCCACAGGGCAACTCCCTTACCCTGGCTGAACATGGTACACAGTACAAACAGCCCCGCAAATGTGGCAATCCTATATCCCAGGTACTGCATGGCCGCCACATAGGCTATAACCATTCCGAAGATCAGCGCCAGACGCTTAAACTGTTCCTTTGTATAGTAGGCAGGAGACCTATTCTTTCCGTTCACCAGAAGTCCTGCACCGCACAGAATAAGAATCCCCGCGGAAATATAGGGAAATGCCCGCGGTCCGATATCCCCCGCCATAGTGGAATCGGGGAGCTGTGCAGTAAAAAAGGCGATCACACAGCCAAGCACCAGCGCCAAAAGCCCTGTAACCCGATCTCTCGTCATAATTCCACTCCCTTCTTATATGGTTTTCCTTGTTAGGCATTTGCGAAACTCAAAACTTAGCTGAATATTCTGACCATAGATTCCAGGAAAAGCCATTACGCCATGGAGCTTAAGACCATAAAAACAGGAGG
>JAAWHU010000073.1 GCA_022796015.1 Hungatella sp.
ACTGTCCGCCACCGGAGCATGAACCTTCTTTGCAAAAAGCCGCACCTCATCTGCCGCATCTGCCAGATTGGCTCCGCCGCCTACGAAGATAAAAGGCTTCTGGGAATTTTTAATCATCATCAGGGCCAGCTCTAAGTCTTCTTCCTCTATGGTATCAGACTGTCTCGACACGGGTTCCGGCTCCTGGTACTGGTAATCATAGGAATTGGCAGTTACATCCTTTGTAATATCCACCAGAACCGGCCCGGGCCGCCCTGACTTGGCTATAACAAAGGCTCTTCTGATGACGGATGCCAGTTTGGTAATGTCCTTTACGATAAAATTGTATTTGGTAATGGGCATGGTGACACCGGCAATATCAATCTCCTGGAAGCTGTCTCTTCCCAGAAGGTTTACGCCTACATTGCAGGTGATTGCAACCATGGGAATAGAATCCATGTATGCCGTTGCAATTCCCGTTACCAGGTTGGTGGCTCCGGGGCCTGATGTAGCCAGGCACACTCCCACCTTCCCCGTAGCCCTGGCATAACCGTCTGCCCCATGGGCCGCTCCCTGCTCGTGGGAGGTAAGAATGTGGGTAATCTCGTCCTGATGCTTGTAAAGAGCATCATAAATATTTAGAATCGAACCGCCCGGGTATCCGAACACGGTGTCCACTCCCTGTTCCTTCAGGCACTCTACTACGATCTCTGCTCCCGTCAAAATCTGCATGGGGTTCTCTCTCCTTCATATATGATGTTACAGACTCCCTAATCCTCCAGAACAGCCCCTCTGTCGGCGCTGGTTACCAGCCTTCTGTAACGTTTTAAATATCCGGTTACCTCTTTTGTCTTGGGGGTCCACTCTGCACGGCGCCTGGCCAGCTCTTCATCGGATACCTTCATGTTGATGGTGTTGGCATTAATATCTATGGAGATCACATCTCCTTCTCTCACCAAGCCGATGGGGCCGCCGGCAGCTGCCTCCGGACTTACATGGCCGATGGAAGCGCCTCTGGAGGCTCCGCTGAACCGCCCATCTGTAATCAGGGCCACGGAGGAACCCAGGCCCATTCCGGCGATGGCAGATGTGGGATTGAGCATCTCTCTCATGCCCGGACCGCCTTTAGGCCCCTCGTACCGGATCACCACCACATCCCCGGCCACAATCCTTCCGCCTTTAATAGCCTCGATGGCATCCTCCTCGCAGTCAAATACCCTGGCCGGGCCCTCATGCTTTAACATCTCAGGCACCACGGCGGAACGTTTTACCACACAGGAATCCGGGGCTAAGTTGCCTCTTAAGACGGCGATGCCCCCTGTGGCGGAATATGGATTTTCTGCGGTGCGGATCACCTCGGAGTTTTTGTTGACGCAGCCCCTGATATTTTCTCCCACAGTCTTTCCCGTAACAGTCATACAATCCAGGTTCAGAAGGCCCAGCTTTGCAATCTCATTCATGACGGCATAGATTCCTCCGGCCTCATTTAAATCTTCCATGTAAGTAGGGCCGGCCGGCGCTAAGTGGCACAGATTGGGAGTCTTGGCACTGATCTCGTTGGCAATGTCCACATTGATCTCCACTCCCGCCTCGTGGGCAATGGCCGGAAGGTGAAGCATACTGTTGGTACTGCAGCCAAGGGCCATATCCATGGTCAGGGCATTGTAAAAGGCTTCCCTTGTCATAATATCCCTCGGACAAATGTTCTTCTTAAGCATGTCCATCACTGCCATGCCTGCATGTTTGGCCAGGCGGATTCTCTCGGAGTACACGGCCGGGATGGTGCCGTTGCCCTGAAGGCCCATGCCTAATACCTCTGTCAGGCAGTTCATGCTGTTGGCCGTGTACATGCCGGAGCAGGAACCGCAGGTGGGACACACCTTGCACTCAAATTCTTCCACGTCTGCCTCGGTCATGGAGCCTGCCGCATAGGCGCCTACTGCCTCAAACATACTGGACAGACTCTTCTTCTCCCCTTTAATGCGGCCGGCCAGCATGGGGCCTCCGCTGACAAAGACCGTGGGAATGTTCAGACGGGCCGCCGCCATAAGAAGGCCCGGCACATTCTTGTCACAGTTGGGAACCATAACCAGGGCATCAAACTGATGAGCAATGGCCATACACTCCGTGGAGTCGGCGATTAAGTCTCTTGTCACCAGAGAATACTTCATTCCCTCATGTCCCATGGCGATTCCATCGCACACCGCAATGGCCGGAAATACAATGGGAGTTCCCCCTGCCATGGCCACCCCCTGCTTCACGGCTTCCACAATCTTATCCAGGTTCATATGCCCCGGTACAATCTCATTATAGGAGCTGACCACTCCCACAAGGGGTCTGGCCAGTTCTTCCTCTGTCAGACCCAGGGCACGGTAAAGGGACCGTGCCGGCGCCTGCTGCATTCCTGATTTTGCATTGTCGCTTCTCAAGATAACTCTCCTCCTTTATCCATGATGGTTTTAGATACCATCGGCAATTAAGTCTCCCATCTGTGCGGTTCCCACTTTGGTACATCCCTCTGCCCAGATATCTCCTGTGCGGTATCCTTCCTCCAGAACCTTCTGTACTGCCTCCTCCATCACGCCTGCTTCTTTATCCAAATCAAAAGAATAGCGAAGCATCATAGCCGCAGACAGAATCGTGGCAATGGGGTTGGCCAAATCCCTGCCTGCAAGATCAGGCGCAGAGCCGTGGCTTGGCTCATAAAGGCCGAATTTGCTTTCATTTAAGCTGGCCGAAGAAAGCATGCCTATAGAACCCGTGATCATGCTGGCCTCGTCCGATAAGATATCACCAAACATATTCTCTGTCAGAACCACGTCAAACTGCCCCGGATTCATCACCAGCTGCATGGCGCAGTTATCCACCAGCATGTGGGAGAGTTTCACCTCCGGGTAATCCTTGGCCACCTCTTCTACCACCTTTCTCCAGAGCCTGGAGGAATCCAAGACGTTGGCCTTATCCACGCTGATGACTTTCTTTCTTCTCTTCATGGCAATGTCAAATGCCTTCACGGCAATGCGGCGGATCTCCTTCTCATTGTAAGACAGGGTGTCCACTGCAGTCAGGACGCCGTCCACCTCCTTGGTATGGCGTTCGCCAAAATACAGGCCGCCGGTCAGCTCCCGCATAATCACCATATCAAAGCCTTCTCCGATAATCTCCGGCTTCAAAGGGCAGGCGGCTGCCAGTTCTTTATACAAGTATGCAGGGCGGATGTTGGCAAAAAGGTTCAGCCCCTTGCGGATAGCCAGAAGACCGGCTTCAGGCCTTAGATTCGGAGCCACGTCATACCATCTGGAATTACCCACATCGCCGCCTACGGCTCCCAGAAGCACGGCATCGCTTTTTTTTGCTGTCTCCAAAGCCTCCTCTGTCAGAGGGACTCCGTATGTATCAATGGAACAGCCTCCCATAAGGATCTGTGTGTACTCAAAGGTATGTCCGTATACCTGCCCCACCTTATTGAGAACCTTACATGCCTCTCTCACAATCTCCGGTCCGATCCCGTCTCCCGGTATGGTTACAATCCTGCACTCCATGGCTTTATTCTCCCTTTTTTCACTCTTTTCTCTATGTCATACACCCCGGTTTATCCCGGACTGTAATTGTTTCTCTTCATCATATCTCATTTGGACGGATATTTCAATAATCTAAAAAAATTTCTCGTAAAGTTATTTGGAATTTTTGGCATAACCTGGGGTTATAAAAAGGACGCAGAATCTCTCCTGCGTCCCATTTTATTCTTTTTACAGATTCATACACCACTCTTTTAAATTTGAATCATTCAGTTTAGGTCCAAGTATTTCAGATAATCCCTGCCAAACTCCCGATCATGAGAAGAACCATACCAAAGACAGCCCCGATCATGGCCATCGGGGATACATATTTCAGATACTGGGGAAGATCCACATTGAACACTTCTTGACACATCCAGCATCCAGAGTCGTTGACATGGCCAAACATCATGGTACCAAAACCGATAGCCAGGGTCACAGCCACAGGAGATAGTCCCAAAATACCGATAATAGGCATACAGATTCCTGCTGCGGCCATGCCCGCAGTAGCCATAGACCCTGCTGCGGCACGCATAACAGCGGCGATGATAAAGGGAATAAAAATCATGGGAATACCCGAATTCGCCACCATATCAGCGATATCGGAAACAACAGGCTGGCTGGACAAAATAGATGCAAAGGCGGCTCCCATGGCTGTAACCAAAAGTACCATGGCAGATACGTCGATGGCTCTCTTTACCCAGTTTCCCATACCAAGTTCCAAAAGAGAAGCCTTCTCGCTGATGGGTTCTGTCCTGCTGGCATTGCGCAGCATCTTGCTTTTGATTTTTGTGTTGGTCAGCAGCAAAATAATAATGCCAATAAGCATAGCCAGCGATTTGTTACCAATAATATTGGCGGCTGCCAGAACCGGGCTTTCTTTGGAAAGTACCATGCTGCAGATAGATGCCATAGTAATAAGGCCTGCCGGTACCAAAAGAGGCAGAAATGCAACCAGTGCTCCAGGCAGCCCTTTTTCCTTGATCAGCAACTCCTCAACAGACGCGCTTTCCTTCACTGGTTCAATACCCACAGTAAATTCAGGCTTCGGAGCCGCATAGGAAGCATTCTTTGTCATCCAGCGGATAGTAAGAAAATAAGTAGCCAGAAGGGATATCAAACAGATCAGGACTCCCCAGAAGATCACCATTCCCACATCCGCCCCCAGCATAATGGCAATAGCAAGAATTCCCGCCGATGGCGGCACCACCCCGTGTGTAAACCATACTGCCGTGATCACATAGCTGGTTACCACTGTCATATTCATGTTTTTCCTTTTTGCAATCGTTGCCGCAATAGGAGCAGTCAAAAGCTGAGAGATATCTCCGAATACAGAGATAGCCATAACAAATGCCGTTAGGGCCGGGGCAAGCTCCAGACGTTTCCCTTTAAATATTTTTACAAAAAAATTACTGATGGCTACCGCAGCGCCGGAATCTTGGACACCCATAGCTAGGATTGCTCCAAACAGTACAGGCAGACCTATATTTCCCAGAGAGCTGCCGAATGCCCCTGTAATAGCGTTTAAGCTATCTATAACCGAGGAACCGAAAAATACAGACAGTGCCAGGGCAGTAAAAAACAGTGCCATGAAACTGTTCATTTTCAATTTCAAAGTTAGAAGTAACAGAATACCGATAGATACAACCAATGCAAGCATATATATAACCGGTGTCATATTAATTTTTCCTCCTTTGCCTAAAATACCTTGATTTTTTCTACAGAATCCCAATCAATCTCAATGCCGAGTCCCGGCAGCTGTGGTACATAGAAATTCATATGTTCATCGTGCTCAAAAGGTGTCTTCAGCACACCTGTTTTTAAGAAATTATGATTCTCCTCACTTTCTATCGCTTCCGTATTCGGAAAGCTGGCTGCCAAGTGTAAACTTGCTGCAAAGTGAACTGCAGAGCCAAAAGAATGAAGAGAAATCGGCTTTGAGAACCCCTGAGCTGCCAGCCCGATCTTTCGCAGCTCTGAAATTCCGCCTCCCCAGCCCACATCAGGCTGTACAATATCCATTGCATTCTGCTTCATAAGATTCACATAATTTTTACAGCCTTGAGCAGTCTCGTATCCCACAAGAGAGATGCCTAAAAGTCCCTTTCCAATCTTCTTAAGCCCTTCTACATCCTCAAAGAGAATGGGCTCTTCCAGCCAGTTAAGCCCTGCCTCGCAAAAATCCGCGGATGCCCTAAGTACTTCCTCCACAGGCCATGCGGCATTGATATCCGCAGCCAGACGCCCCTCTTTTCCCATTATTTTTCGTACAGCAGCAATCCTCTTTATGTCCTCCTCATAGCGGACTGTAAAGTCGGTGCCTGCCGTATAGCGGACTGCATTGCCTAAGAGTTCCGGATTCCGGCCGATCTTGATCTTTATATCTGCATATCCTTTTTTCTGGTATCCTTCTACTTCTCGTTTCAGCCCATCCAGATCTTTTCCCGGAGCATAGAAGCCTCCGCTGGCGTATGCAGGCACCTTGTCAGAATGAAGCCCCAGCAATTTGGATATGGGCATTCCTGCCGCTTTCCCCAGAATATCCCAAAGTGCAATATCGATTCCGCTGATGCATCCCATAACCAATCCGGTCCGCCCATTAGGCACATTTCTCCAGTACATCTTCTGCCAAAGAAGCTCGATATCTGTAGGGTCTTCATTGATAAGGACAGGAGCAAGCTGCTCTTCCACAATATATTTCGCGATAATCAGCGGGCTACCATAACAGAATGCTTCTCCTATTCCTATGATTCCCTTGTCTGTCTCCACCTTCACCCACAGAGCCTGTCTTGCCTTGCAGACAGACATTGCATCACTCATAACCGGGCATTGCCAGCGCATTCCTATTGCTTTCACACTCACAATCTTCATGTTCCCTTTCCCTCCTATCTGTCACTACTTTTACCTTAAATTATAAATGCAGGGATATGGAAATACAAATTAGTAAAACTGAATGTGGGAATTAGTAAAAATAAAGTAGAATATGAAAGATTTGTTTGTAAAAAACGTGAGTGGGATTTAAAATAGAAAAAAGATTATACAAAATAGACAACATGCAAACAGCAGAAACGGAGGGTAAAGCCATGGATCTGCGTTATCTGGAATATATTGTTGAGATTGCTAATCAGCACAGTATTTCTCGGGCGGCCGACCGCCTTTTTATTACACAATCCAATTTAAGCCAGTATCTTAGCCGGCTGGAGGAAGAACTGGGAACCAAGCTTTTTGACCGAAGGAGAAACGATATGACTCTCACCACGGCCGGAACACTTTATGTAGATACCTGCCGGGACATGCTGCTAAAAAAACAGGATCTGTATAATCAGATCTCCGATATTGCCCAGGCGAAAACCGGTAATTTCTCTGTAGGAATCACGCCTCAGTGGGGAGCCGCAGCATTTTCCCGAATCATTGGCCCATTTAAACGAGCCTATCCTAATATTCAGGTTTCTGTCCTTGAGGAAACGGCAGAACCCCTTACCTATGCCCTCCTTGACAACCGGATCGACATGGCTATCATTCCTCTTGCCAGTCCTTCCGCTCTTCCTCAAAACGGAATTATGCTTGCTGTAGAAGAACTTCTCCTGGCAATTCCCAAAGCCCATGTAGAAAGCCTGAATCTACTGCTTCACTATATTGAAGGAGAATTTCCCACAGTCGATATCGGGGCCTTGGCACAGGAGCCTTTTATTTTTTCCCAGAGCGGAACCACGATCCGCAAATTGGAGAATATCTGCTTTTCCTCAAAACATATTTTCCCCAATATTATTGCGGAGATCAACAGCCATCCTGCGTCTCTATTCATGGTAGAAGAACAACTGGGTGCGACTTTCGTTCCTGTCTCCTGCGCCGCTGCCTCGGACAAGATTCAGTATGCTCATGTATCCCCTTCTGTCCAGTGGTTTGTGGCTATCGCTTTCCGCAAAGGTTTTATCCCCCGGCAGTCAGAAGAATACTTTATCCAGCTCGCTCAAAAATTTTACAATAATTCCTTTCATGACATGGCAATGCCCGAACTCTGAAGAGAGTCCGGGCATTTTGCTGTTATATCTTCACCTTGGTCCAGGCCCCTGACCGAAATCTCCATCGTGTAAGGAAGAACCTGCAGAACTGGTCGCAGACAACACCGAACCAGATCCCGATAAGCCCTAACCCAAAGGTATAGCACAGGGCATAGGAACAAATGGTCCTGACAAAGGTAACGCTGATGGTTGACGCCACAGTGGTGAAGAACACATCGCCGGCTCCCCTTAAGCAGCCCATGTAGATCACCTGGGAAATCTGCAGCACCACAATAATCACAATGACTCTCATAATCTCCACACCCATGGCAATAATATGTGGTTCGTCAAAATATAAACTGTAGAGGAATTTGCCTCCAAGCAGGTAGAATACGGCCAATACCAGGGAGATTGCCAGCCCCATCTTCTGGCAGGTGGAGCCGTAGATCTTAGCTAGTTCCGGCTTTTCCTCTCCAAGACTGCGGCCGATTAACGCCACAGCCGCCACCTGCATTCCATCGCCAAAGGAAAAGGACAGACTCATCACATTCATGCCCACCTGATGGGCGGCAAAGGCATCGGTTCCCAGCTTTGCTGTCATCACTGCCACAGACATAAATCCGATCCTCAACAGGAGCTGTTCCAGGAAGATATTGGAGCCAATATGGAAGATACCCTTTAAGGATGTCATACGAAACCGGATCTTCTTGGCCAACATATAGGGAATGCTGACAAAGCTGTCTTTTGAAATCACCGAGGCGATACTCATTCCGCAGGCCACCACTGTTCCGAACACAGTGGCCAGAGCTGCTCCCCTGATCCCCAAGGCCGGAAATCCAAAGTTGCCGCCGATCAGCAGATAATTGCCGACCATGTTCAGCACATTAGCAGTTACATTGGTCTTCATGGCGATCTTAGTCCGTCCCGCTCCTCTCTGGGCCGCATTGATCACAAGGGACACAATATTAAACATCATTCCTCCCATAATGATCTGAAAGTAGATTACCGCCGTATTGTGAGTATCCTCATTGGAACCGCAGAGACGGATAATGGGATCTGCCATAGCCACACATAAAAGGCTCACTGCAATTCCCGCCAGAACCACAAACACCATGGCAGCCAGCAGGGTCTGATTGGCCCCGTTTCTGTCATCCTGTCCCTTTCTCCTGGCCACAATGGCGGATACTGCCACATTGGTCGCCACAAAGGGGGCCAGGCCAATAAATTTGGGCTGGGTGGTAAGTCCCACTGCAGCCACGGCATAGGCTCCGATGGAGCTGACCATAAGGGAATCTATCATACCTGCCAAAGCAACAAAAAAAGACTCCAGAACAGCAGGCCAGGCCATCTGGAATGTCTCGCGTATGATGGTTTTTGACTGGCCTGCCGGTTTTACTTCTGTATCCATATTCATCTTCCTTCCGTTTTGTGAATGTCTTCTGTTTCGTAGTTCTTATGTAAGCCCCTTAAGCACCTGCCTCAGCTTCTCCACATCCCCGTCTGCAAAGCAGTACCCCTCCATACCACAGGCCTTTGCTCCCTCAATATTAAGAAGCTGATCGTCAATGAAGAAGCACTCCTCCGGTTTCAGCCGAAACCGGTCAAACAGATGAAGATATATCTCCCTTTGGGGCTTTATGCACTTTACCTCGGAGGAAAACAGCACCCCGTCAAAAAGACGGATCCCCGGGATCACATCAAGATAGCAGTCCAAAAGCCGCAGGGATGCATTGGAACACAGATAGAGTCCGAATCCCTCTTTCTTTAACCATGTCACAAGGCTTTCCATGCCCTCCACCGGCCACATGCAGTATTCATGCCAGTGTTCCAGACAGAGTGCAGCGGCCTCTCTGGCCCGGCCCTGGGGAAGCCTGTCCTGCATTCTCCTCAAGGCCTCCTCTTCCGTAATCACTCCCATGTCCAACATCAGCCACTCCGGGGACACGAACACGGATGTATTCACTGCCTCCATCTCCTTTTCATCCGCCGCAAAATGCCAGCTGGCCCGGAATGAGTCGTAATTCACCAGGACCTTTCCCATATCAAAGACGATATTCTTAATCATAAGCCCTCCCTTTATGCGTATCTGCAAGGCACCATACAGTATCAAAAAACCTTCGCTTTACCTTTTTATCGTAAAGCGAAGGGTTCTACCAACTCCTGCCCAATGTGTTACTCCGGCTTCTCCACCTGCACAATCGCAGTCTTCTGCATAGGAATCCGGCAGTTCTTGTTATTGCCGAACTCCACGATCACTGTGTCATCGGTCATATCGATCACAACGCCGTAAAAACCGCTGGAGGTCAAAATGGTGTCGCCTACGGCGATGCTTTCCATCAGCTCTGCCAGTCTCTTCTTTTCCTTATTCTGGGGACGGATTGCAATAAAGTACATAAGTCCAATTAAAAATGCGGCATAAACCACCCAGAATCCCACTCCGCCCATTCCACTTCCAACTAACATAAAAATCCTCCTTATTCTTGTCCGCTCGTCATACCTTCCAGCTTACTGGCTTTGTACTCGGCGTAACGGTGCTCTTCGATTGCGCTGCGAATCTCTTCCATCATTTTATTATAAAAATACAAATTATGCAAGACACATAATCGCATTCCCAGCATCTCCTTCGCCTTCAGCAGATGGCGAATGTATGCCCGGCTGTAGGAACGGCAGGCCGGACACTGGCATCCCTCCTCTATGGGACGGGGATCCAGCTCATATTTTTGGTTAAACAGATTTCGTTTTCCCTGATTGGTATACACATGGCCGTGGCGGCCGTTTCTGGATGGGTATACACAGTCAAAGAAATCGACTCCCCGCTCCACAGACTCCAAGATGTTGGCCGGCGTCCCCACCCCCATAAGATAGGTAGGTTTCTCCTGAGGGAGAAAAGGCACGGTCTCGTCCAGGATCCGGTACATCTCCTCATGGCTTTCCCCTACGGCCAGACCTCCCAGGGCATATCCATCCAGGTTCATGGCACTGATCTCTCTTGCGTGGGCGATACGGATATCCTCGAAGGTTCCTCCCTGGTTGATGCCAAAGAGAAGCTGTTCCCTGTTGATGGTATCAGGCAGGGAATTAAGCCGATCCATCTTGGCCTTGCACCGCACTAGCCATCTGGTAGTCCTGTCCACGGAATTTTGCATATACTCTCTTGTGGCCGGGTGAGGCGGACACTCATCAAAAGCCATGGCGATGGTGGACCCTAAGTTGGACTGGATCTCCATACTCTCCTCCGGCCCCATAAAAATCTTCCTTCCGTCAATGTGGGAGTTAAAATACACTCCCTCCTCCTTGATCTTCCTCATACCTGCCAGAGAAAATACCTGGAATCCGCCGGAATCCGTAAGAATGGGACGGTCCCAGTTCATAAACTTATGGAGGCCGCCAAAGGTTTTGATCAGCTTGTCCCCTGTGCGCACATGAAGATGGTAGGTGTTGGAAAGCTCCACCTGGGTGCCGATCTGACGAAGATCATCCGTAGACACCGCCCCCTTTATGGCGCCCACAGTCCCCACATTCATAAATACCGGCGTCTCTATGGTTCCGTGGACCGTCTTTACCTGGGCCCTCTTAGCCCGTCCGTCTTTTGCTATAATCTTATATTCCATGATTCTTCCCTATCTCTACTCTGCCTTTGCCGCCTTTTTTCTGGTAGTCATCACATACCAGAGCGCGCCGGTAACGCAGATGGAGGAATAGCCGCCGCAGATAATGCCGGCCATGAGAGGCAGGGCAAATTCACGGATGGAGGATACGCCCAGAAGGAACAGCACAAATACCATAATAAAAGTGGTAATGGACGTGTTGACGCTTCTTGTAAAGGTCTCCGTAATGCTGCGGTTTACCAACTGATCCAAAGATTCCTTGTGGCTCTTGGCTCCTAAGTTTTCACGGATTCTGTCAAAGATAACGATGGTGGCATTGATGGAGTATCCCACAAGGGTCAGCATACATGCAATGAAGGTAGAGCCTACAGACCACTTGGCCACTGCATAGCAGGTAAGAACCACCAAAACATCATGAACCAATGCAAGGACCGCACTGGCAGCAAAACGGATATCCTTAAACCGGAACCATATATAGATCAGCATGCAGATGGTGGAAATGATAACTGCCGCCACGGCATCCTTCTTCATCTCTTTGCTGACAGCGCCGGAGATACTCTCTGCCGTGATCTGCTGGGCATCCACGCCGAACTGTTCCACCATGGCATCGTTTAGGGCCTGCCTCTGCTCCACAGACAATGTCTTGGTCTTGATAATCACTTCATTCGTTCCGGCCACCTTCTGGGTCTGCACTTCGGCGTCTCCTGTCACCTGCTCTACCACAGGCACTACCTTTGCCGAAATATCATTCAGACTTAAGTCTTCATTAAAGGTTACATTGGTGGAGGTTCCGCCTCTAAAATCCATACCGTAGTTCAAAGCTCCCTTACCGGAAGCAGCTCCCATTCCCATAACAACCCAACCAATGGCCATGGCGGCTATGGAGACGGCAAAGAACATTTTCTTCTTTCCAAGGAAATCTATGGATGCTCCGGCCTTCTTCACTCCGTAGAACTTTGCATCCTGGAACCCTATGGCATAGAGGGCATATAAAGCCCCTTTCGTCACAAACAACGCTGTAAACATAGAAAGAATAATACCAATGGCCAGGGTGGAGGCAAAGCCTTTCACGGAACCGGAGCCTCTCCAGAACAGCACGACTGCGGCGATCAAGGTAGTCACATTGCCGTCGACAATAGCAGACAGTGCCTTGCTGAAGCCGGTCTTAATGGCGGACCTTACGGTCTTTCCTACACCGATCTCCTCTTTAATACGGGTAAAGATAATAACATTGGCATCCACCGCCATGCCGATGGACAAGATAATTCCTGCAATACCCGGCAGTGTCAGAGTCACCTCAAAGGCGGACAGAAGAATCAGCTCCAGTCCCACATACAGGCACAGCGCCAGCACGGAGGCAGCTCCGGGAATCCGGTAAGCACCGATCATAAACAGCGCCACAATCAAAAAGCCGATGGCTGCTGCCTTTAAGCTGGTGGCAATGGCCTCCTGGCCCAGCTTTGCACCTACCACGTTGGAACGCAGCTCCTCCAGCTCCAGAGACAGGGAACCGATACGGATGGTAGCCGCCAGGTTCTCTGCTTCCTCATAGGTGTCCATGCCTTCAATATAGCACTGCCCTCCTGTAATCACAGAATTCACACGGGGAGCGGATTTGATGGCATTGTCATAGATAATATAAATGATCCTTCCCACATTCTTTTCCGTGGCCTCTGCAAAGGTCTTGGTTCCTTCCGGGGTAAAGGTCAGATTTACGATATTCTCCTTGATACCGTTCTGCTCCATAATACCCGCCTTGGCGCTTGCAACCTGGGTTCCGGTCAGAATTACCGTTCCCTCCTCATCAATGAACATGAGGGAACCCGGCTTGCCCAGCTCTGCAAGGATAGCATTGGCGTCCGACTCTCCCGGAATGTCGATGTTGATCCGGTTGCTGCCCTCCTGATACACCTCCGCCTCACTGCTGTACCCCTGGGCCCTCTGCTGAAGCTTGTACACTGTATCGGACATCTGCTCGGAGGTTGGGTTGTCCTCCACGGACTGATAGGTGATGCTTACGCCTCCTGCCAGGTCAAGGCCCAGTTTGATGTCATCCATGGTGTCATAGCCAAAATACCCAAAGAGGCCCACACACATAAGAATGGCAAGAAGGCCCAGAAAGCCTTTTGATTTACTACTCTTCATGATAGTTTATCTCCTTTTCATTTACTTGGCCAAAGCCGCTTTTATCATAATAGAACACTCGATTCTCTTCTTCTGCATCTCACATCCGATGTCATAGGCATCCGTAATGGAGCCGTGGAAATGGTAGGAATTGGCGGCACAGCCTCCGCTGCAGTAGAATCTGGCAAAGCAGTCCCTGCACTTGTCCTTGGCGTAGACATTGCACAACTTAAATTCGTCCCTCACCTTTGTATTGACAATCCCCTCATCCACATTGCCCAGAAGAAACTCCTCCTGTCCCACAAACTGATGACAGGGATAGAGATCGCCCCATGGAGTCACGGCCAGATATTCCGTACCGGAGCCGCAGCCTGACAGGCGCTTGGCCACACAGGGACCCTGGTCAAGATCAATCATAAAATGGAAGAAGTTGAATCCCCTTCCTTCCTGACAGCGCTTCACATACTCCTTTGCCAGCTTGTCATATTCCTCCAGAATCCGGGGCAGATCCTCCTCCCTAATGGCATAGGGTTCCTCCGGGGAAGCCACTACCGGTTCCATGGACATCTGCTTGAATCCCAGATCTGCAAAATGCAGCACATCCTTGGAAAAATCCAGATTATTTCTGGTAAAGGTCCCCCTTACATAATAGTTTGTCTGATTTCTGCTGTCAGCAAACTTCTGGAACTTGGGGACAATCAGGTCATAGCTTCCTGCGCCTTTCCTGAAGGGCCGCATCCGGTCATTGACCTCCTTTCGCCCATCCAGACTTAAGACCACATTGCTCATCTCCCGGTTGCAGAACTCCATAACCTCATCATTTAAAAGAACTCCGTTGGTAGTCAGGGTAAAGCGAAAATGCTTGTCACAGGCTTTCTCCCGGGAACGGCCATATTCCACCAGCTGCTTCACCACCTCCCAATTCATGAGGGGCTCGCCTCCGAAGAAATCCACCTCCAGATTCCGCCTGCTTCCGGAATTGGCAATGAGAAAATCCAAAGCCTTCTTTCCCACCTCAAAGCTCATGAGAGCCCGACGGCCGTGGTATTCTCCTTCTTCTGCAAAACAGTACCGGCATGCTAAGTTGCAGTCATGGGCAATGTGAAGACATAAGGCTTTCACCACTGTCTTCCTCTTTTTAAAATCTATCACATACTCCTCATAGACGTCTTTTGTAAAAAGCTCCTGTCTGTCTATAAGCTCCTGAATGTCAGACAGCGCATCCTCAAGATCGTCTGGGTCATAGGAGCCGGAAAGATGAGCTCTCACCCCCTCCTTCAGTTCCTGGGGTACAGGCTTTCCCTCTTCCATGTCCGACAATCTTTGGGCCAGATACTCAATGGCATCATACACCACATCCTCCACCACGTGGACGGCTCCGCTGTTGACATCCATAACAATATCATACCCATTATTTTTATACTGATGAATCACCGGTCTTCTCCTTTATCCTCTTGTCAAATTCTTAGCAACACAGAAAGCCCCTACAATCCCTGGGACCGTAGGGGTATCCAGTACAGTCTGTTTTCTGAAATCAGCCCGATTAGCGGCTGCTGTTCTCACAGCTCTGATTTCCTACTGTGCAGGAAGTCTTGCATGCAGACTGACAGGAAGTCTGGCACTCCCCGCAGCCGCCCTTCTTCATAGTATTCTTTAAGGTATTATTGCTTAAAGTCTTTACTTTCTTCATGGTCAGCTTTCCTCCGTTTTCTGTAATTGTGTTGCTACACTTCTTCTTACTATAACACAAGTCCCAGGTTCATGCAACACCTTCAATCATTCTCATCATAAAAATGGCAGCCGCACCGGCCGTTTTCCTTTACAATATACAGGGCGCTGTCGGCCTTCTTATATAAGTCGTCGGGAAAACCGCTGTCGGAAAAGGCAATTCCGATACTTAAGGAAACCTTTGGAAGGCCATCATCAGGATTCTGAAGCTTCTGGTTCATGGCGTCAATCTTTTCCTGAATCACTGGTCTTAATTCCTCCGTACAGTTTGTCATAATAACGGCAAACTCGTCGCCTCCGATTCTGGCCACATGATCTCTTGCACGGAATCCCTCCTGAATCATCTTGGCCGTCTTCTTAAGCACCTTATCTCCCACTTCATGGCCGTATCCGTCATTGATCAGCTTAAACTTGTCTACATCAATGATGAGCAGGGCAAGGGGATCCGCCGTTGTCTTTAAGAGCTGCTTCATATGTTCAAATGCCCCCCGGTTAATCACGCCCGTAAGGGGATCATGCTCTGCCTTATGCCGCAGAAGGATCTCGTTAGCCGCATTGACTTCGTAGATATCGTTGTAGGTCAAGGCCAGATACTTAAATTCATAGGACCCCGTAATCTCCAGCTGCTTCTCCGCCTTGATACAATTTATGTAGATCTGAAGAGGCTTTACAATCAGCACGATAACCAGAATAAAGGTAATGGTGTTTAGGACAAACAGAATGCTGATGCAGATCCGCTGCCTTCCCATAATGGCTTCCAAGCTGGAGGCGCTCTCCATCTGTCTGTCTCTCGTCCACTTCATGATAGCGTCCAGGAAAATTTCCGTGTTGGTCGCGATCAGTTCCTTAGCGCTCTGATACCCATAGTCAAACACCAGATTCCGGGCGGATGCGATCATCTCCTCACTGCTTAACCTCTCATCCTCCTCTAAAAGAACTACATTCTGCACCTCCTCGGGAAGGGAGTCCAGATCATAATTCTTGGCCTGGGCAATGAGCCTCATGGCATAGATCTCCCGCTCCATAAGCCGGTTGGAATTATCAAGTGCCTTGTGAATGTACTCATAGGCTTCCTGGCTTGTCCGGTATCCCCCCAGTTCCGCCAACGCCTGTTCCCGCCTTCTGGTCACATTCTTTTCCTCAAAATATGCCTCCATATATTCTGGCTCCATAGTCATAGTATACAACCGAACCTGCTCTGTCAGATAGTCGGAACCCTCCCGCACCAACGCGGCATCCTTCTCACAAAGAATATAATCCTCTGTGGCATCCATCATCCTCCTGTATCTTACGGAAGCCTGTATGGTAGCATAAATAAGGATCACATACAAAACTGCCGCCGCCGCAATCATGGCATAGTTCATGCTCTGGATCTTTATTCCTCTGATCTGCTTTTTTCCCTCTTTTCCCATCTCTCCCCCTCCATAATCTTCGGAACTCTTGTACATATCCGTGTTCCTGCCTGAATATACTGAGATCAAGAAAACATCAAGGAGTCTTTTATGGAACCTTCTTCTCCAAGAGTGCTTCTCCGCTCTCTTCTCTTTTCCTATGTGCTGTCCGGTGTTTTGCTGGC
This sequence comes from Hungatella sp., assembly GCA_022796015.1. Taxonomy (GTDB): domain Bacteria; phylum Bacillota; class Clostridia; order Lachnospirales; family Lachnospiraceae; genus UBA3402. Next base: position 16,574 of record JAAWHU010000073.1, read on the forward strand.
CGCCACATCCTTTGCCCTTTACAAATTTCACCTAAAAGAAAGCCAGGTAACTATGGCAGTAAACCTGGTATATCTTCTCTCCTGCGCCCTTGCCGGCTTCCTCATGGGCAAAGGCATGGGAAGACGCCGGTTTCTCTGCGGCCTTTTGGCAGGACTTTCGTATTTTCTTATTCTTCTTGCAGTGTCCTTTGTTCTGAATAAAGGAATCACCTCAGACACTGCCCGGCTTCTTACCACACTGGCGTTCTGCACAGGCAGCGGTATCATCGGGGGAGTCTCAAGCTGACTCCCCGGCTTCCTGCTGTTCCTTCACGGGTATAATCATCCTGATCCGGTCAATCCGGTTTTTGTCAACGCTTTCTACAATGAAACGGATTCCATCATCGCTGACCTCCTCGCCTTCATCAGGAAGATGATCCAACAGGCCGATCACCAGGCCCCCCA
>JAAWHU010000074.1 GCA_022796015.1 Hungatella sp.
CCGGTGGCGGACAGGTCATGGAGGTCAAGGAGCCGCCCATGCCGGCTTTCTCATACTCCAGGGCATTGCCTACGCCTACTACGCCGATGTCAATGAATCCGCCGGCTAAGTTGGTGAGACGGTCGGACTCGGAGGCACACTCGACAGAGTTTAACTCGATTCCTGTCTGTGAGGTAATCATACCGAATAAGAAGGTATTGGCGCCGGCTGCAGGCATACCTGCGTTGAGCTCGCCGGGATGAGCCTTGGCATACTCTACAAATCCGTTGAAATCATCATAAGGAGCGTCGGCCGGCACTGCAAGAGTGGAGAAGCCATTATCCTGGAGGCAGGCAATCAGGGTGAAATCCTTCATGGGATTAACCTCTGCATTGCCGGTTATGTACTGAATATTCAGAGCCGATGTGGCAACGGTCAGGGTGGTTCCGTCCGGCTTTGAAGCAGCTACGGTCTGGTGGCCCACGGTGTTGCTGTCATAGTTGGTCACTGTGGTCTTTAATCCGTAGATGCGGTTAAGGCCCTCGCTGTAGTAGCGGATTCCAAGGTCAGAACCGCCTCCTGCCTTGCCCGGAACCACCAGTGTGATGGTCTCGTTCTTGGGGAAACCGATATCGTCTGCCGACGCCTCAGCCCCGGAATTGCCTCCTGCCGCTGCTGTAGTTGAAGCGGTGCCTGAACTGCCGCCGCAGGCCATAAGTCCTAACATGCTCACTGCCGCCGTCCCTGCCAGTAAGAAACGATACATTGATTTTTTCATAACACTTTTCTCCTTCTTATAGTTTATTCAACCTTTCCCAACACGCATTGTCCGAAAATCAGAAGCCGTATTTTTGGTGATTCTATCTGTTTTTCAGTCTTCCGTGTTCCTGTAATTGGATTATATAACAGCCCTGTTATTTTTACAAAACCCAATTACTTATGTGTTTTATATCATTTTGGTTATAGGAACTTGTGTTTTTTGTGGGAATCTGCTAAGATATTACAGAAACAAACCTATAAGACCGGGTGATTGCGAAAGGCAAAGCCAGGAGAATATTCTGACCATACATTCCATCCAAAGTCTGCTGCACCAAGCATTTCAATGAGCCCAGCAAAGCAGAACACAGGCGGGTATCAGCCCTCCTGTGTTCTATGGTCTCATTTCCATGGTGCAAAGGCCTTTTCCTGGAATATATGGTCAGAATATTCAGCCAAGTTTTGAGTTTCGCAATCACCTAAAAATAAAACAACACAACGGGAGACTCTCATGAACACACGGCAGCTTTATTATCTGGTTACCATCTCCGACGCCGGCAGCCTGTCCAAGGCGGCTCAGATCCTTGGGATCTCCCAGCCGGCCTTAAGCAAATTTCTCACGGAATACGAGGACTCCTTAAATTCCCTTCTCTTTCTCAGGTATCACAGACAGCTGACTCCTACCTCGGTGGGAAGATATGTGATCCAGGGAGCACAGAAAATTTTAGATGAGCAGACAAGGCTTCTTCAGACCCTGCGGGCAGTGACTGACACCAATCACACCCGAATCCGCCTGGCCACGGCCCCCAACCGGGGAGCCATAATCTACAGCCGTATTTACAACCAGTTTTCCAACCGCTACCCTGACATTTCTCTCACCTTAAGCGAGCTTTATGCCAGCGATCAGCCCGGCGCCATTGCCCACGGCCAGATTGACATTGCCATCGGCTCCGGCAAGCATTCCGACAAGGTCACAGACCTTCCCTTTGCCTACGAAGAGCTTCTGGTCTCTCTCCCCGTGTCCCATCCCCTGTCCGGGGCCGGCAAAATCCGCCTGGCAGATCTTCAGGACACTCCCTTTGTGCTTCAGGGCCCCAGGCACAGCATCCGGATTCTGGCGGAGGAATTGTTTTTGGAGGCAGGATTCCAGCCTGTGGTCACCTTTGAGTCCAGCGATGTGATCCTGGTGGACTCCATGCTGCACCAGGCCGTAGGTACCGGACTGGTATCTCAGGCCCATGTATTTCCCTGTGACGAGCTGGTCTATCTTCCCCTGGATCCTCCCGTTCATCAGACCCTTCATATCCGGTATCCCCTGGGCCATACCCTGACGGAGCCGGAGCGCTACTTAGCCGGCCTCCTCATTCGGGAGCGGCTGTCGGACTCCAGATACAAAGCCATCCCTTCCCGGGAAGCCCAGGAACTTTTGGACGCCGTGGAGCAGGAAGACAATGCCCATATGCCTCTGACCTCCGCCAATCCCCATACCCCTGCCCGCAGGGCCAGGCTCACTGCCCCGGAGATCAATCTCAACACCCAGCTTCTTCAGTATATTATCGCCATTGTGGACGAGAAAAGCCTGTCCAAGGCGGCAGAAAAATATTACCTTACGCAGCCTGCCCTGTCCCGCCATCTGCGGAATGCAGAACATATGCTGTGCGCCCGTCTCTTTACCCGGGTCCACAACCGGCTTCAGCCTACCAACGCAGGGAAAATCTTCGTGAACTTTGCCCGGAACATGCTTCAGATCGAATCGGAGATGTCCCGCCATATCCGCGCCTACCGGCAGGGCCACGGAGGCGGTATCTACTTACAGTGCGACAGTTCCCTGACCGAATGCCTGTGGGACAGGGTGCACAAGGAATTTACCGCCCTTTATCCTGACGTAACCCTTCACTTCACGGAGGGAAGCCGGGAGGATATTAAGGAAGCGCTGTTAAGCGCCTCGGCGGATTTAGGGCTGTACTTCTCCTGCCAGAAGGATCATCCTATCCTGGACTGCCGGGTTCTGGCAAAAAGCGAGCTGGTATACTGCCGCGGCTGTGATCCCTCCTCCTCAAAGGTTATGCTTGCTCCCTCGGGAACCGCTCTCAGGGACGAGCAGGAGCGGCTTTTAGGGCAGCTTTCCTGCCCGCCTGCCAAGGTGGTCTGCGAAGCCCAGACAGAGATTCTCCGGCTTCTCTCCAGAGAAGGGACGGCGGATACCATTCTCCCCCTCTGGTTTTTATCGCCGGAAGCAGCAGCTCGGTCTTCCTCCTTCGACCAGCCCCAAAGCTACTATCTCCTTCTGGTCTCCCACCCGGGCCGCAGCCTTCCGCCCTCCGTAAAAGACCTGATTCAGATCCTGGCCTGCACCTTTACGGATTATTTTAAAAAATAGAATCTAAAAGCACCCATCCGGCTCTGAACAGACGCATAATCTGCCATACGGCGATGCCTTTTAAACCGTAGTCCTCCACCAGCCGGAATTTTTCCCGCCAGCTTCTCACGTCCTCAAACCACACTTCATGCTGAACCCCGTACTGCCAGTACCGGAAGAAGGGCGTCTGGGATCTCTGGTCGTACTGTATGGGGACGCCGTAGAATACCGCCATCTCCACGGCCTCCACATTGCCCAGTGTCTTGGCGGCCGTGACCCCCCGCTCATAGGGAAGAGGCCAGTCATATCCGTAGTTGGGGATCCCTAAGCAGATCTTGTCTGCAGGGATCTTTGTGAGGGCGTATTCCACCACCCGCCTCACCTGGTGAATGGGGGCTACGGCCATGGGCGGGCCGTAGGTATACCCCCACTCATACGTCATAAGCACCACCCAGTTGGCCGCTGCCCCCAGCCCTCCATAATCCATTCCCTCATAGAGCAGCCCCTTCTGATCATCGGAATTTTTCGGCGCCAGGGCCACTGACACCTGATACCCAAGCATATTCAAGGTGTAGGTGGTATAGGCCACAAAGGTGGTAAAGGCATCTCTGTCCTCTCTCAGAACATATTCAAAATCAATATTGACTCCCTGATACCCTTTCTCCAGCATCTCCGCCGCCAGTCCTGCCACCAGCCTCTGCTGCACTCTTCTATGCCTCACCAGGGCACTGACCAGGTTATTGTTAAAACGCCCATCCTCCCCCAGGGGAGTGAGAGTCAGGGTGGGCATAGCCCCGAAGCCAAGGGCCTCCTCCACCATCCACCGGTCGCTTGCAGCAGGAGGAACCAGATCACCGGTCGCCGTAAACCCATAGGAGAACACTGCCAGCTCCGACAGATAGGGCAGAGTCTCCTCAAGGACCTGGGCAGAAATAAAAGGATATCCGTAGCCGCTCCGGAATATCCCTCTTCTTTTGGTCCCCTCATTCTGCAAATATTCTTTTCTTATCCTCTCAAGCAGCAAGGCTTGCCCGACGGCAAGCCTGTAAGGATAAACCAGCTGATTCACTTCTATCATAGCCCCCAGGTCCGCTCCCTGTTCCTGTGCTATCTTATCCACCGTGTCGTCGGGACGCACCACATATATTTCCATACGAAATCCTACGGTTTTTAACAGAATATTCTCCGAAGGCTCCCGTTATTCCCCTTTCTCCTCATCCGTCCCTAACCGGCGAAACCATACATAGCTCATAACATAGGGAATCGTGGTCGCCGCCATAACAGGCACAAAAAGCATGACAAACTTGGCTCTCTCCCATGGAAGAAATGCTCCCAAAAATCCCAGTATCCCGGCTCCGAACATAAGCTTTCCTCCAAGCCTGTGAGTCTTGTTCCATACCATCTCGTTGGCCAAGGCCCAGGGAGTCCGAAATCCGCAGAAAAAATTCTGTCGGAACTTAGGCATCATATTGCCCAACAGCATAAAAAGGATGCCGCACATGGCCGTGATCACGGTACTGACCTCAATGGTGCCGGGCCAAAAGCTTTCTGTCAGAATAATTCCCACCACAACCAGCATAAATACCTGCATAAACAGCTGGAAGCTTTGATAGACCTCCAAAAACTTCCGGTAATTCCTTTTTTTAGGGTCAATATAGGGGAGAACCTGCAATACCCCTGCCAGAAAAGGAGCCATTCCCGCTATGACCCACATATTGCTTTTGCCCCCATAGGAAACCGTTCCGTCAACTCCCCAGTTAGTGGGAATCTGGGGAGGAAGCTTCCCATAGACCGCCGCCACCAGCACCACAGGCAGCAAAGCTATGATCCAGATTACCGCCTGCTTCCTTCCTGCCGTTATAGTCTTCTTATTATCACTCATGCCCTCGCTCTCCTTTCAGTCCGCTGACCCACCCGATGAGATCATCCACCACCGACATATTCAGTTCATAATAAATGTACTTCCCCTGCCGGTCGTCAAGAATCAGACCTGCATCCTTCAGGATGGATAAATGATGGGAAATGGTGGCTCCGGACACAGAAAAATGATCCCCGATCTCTCCCGCCGTCACAGGCCCATCCTTTAGCAGATTCAATATGTCTCTGCGGGTCTGGTCTGATAAAGCCTTAAAGGTCTTCTGAAACTTCATGGCCATCTCTCCCTTTTTTATGTCAGACTCTATCTAAAAGACTATCATTTAGATATCTGTCTAAATATAAGATATCATTTCTCCTTCGGACTGTCAAGATTATTCCGTGAAATCCCAGATATTCCCGGCATTATTGGGGGACATCCGGAAAGCACGCTGTTTCCTGGCCGAAGATACCATGGATCTCGCTCTCCCCCACGACCCGAAGCCCATGGGCCTTCAAAAGCTGTGCCGTCACCCCATCTCCCGCCACCAGGGCGCCGGTAAAATTGCCGTCATAGATCCTGCCGCACCCGCAGGAAGGGCTCCGCTCCTTGAGAATCGCCGTATCGCAGCCGTACAGCTCTGCCAGCCTCCATGCCTCCCTGGCCCCCTCCTCATAATATGCCGTTACATCCTCCCCCTCCTTGTTCCACACCTTGTCTCCTTTCCTCTCGGAAGCCGCCCGAGGCGTCCTCATACCGCCTAACTGCTCCGGGCACACTGGAATAAGGGTCACGTCCTTCCTGCCTAAAAGCTTAAGTACGCCCTCATCTGCCTTTTTTGTTCCATCATAACGGCACCTTACTCCTAAAAGGCAGGCGCTGACCAACATATATTTCATCCGATTCCTCCTTGTCCGTCCCTTTAATCCAAGGGCTTCTGGTAAAATGTACCGATAAATGTCTCTGTCGGCATCACATTAATGATAATCCCCGGATCCACCTGCCGCAGATGAAAAATAATATCCTGCACCTCATAGGTGGACACCACTGTATGAAGAAGGCTCATGCTCTTCTTGCTGTACCCGCCATAGCCATCAATAACGGATATCCCGTGCTTGCAGGTCTCAATATACTCCTTCACCACTTCCTTCGGTTTCTGAGTAGTGATCTGCAGCGTCACACGCTTAAATCTATGGTAGAAATTGTCTATGGTCTTAGTGGCTATAAACTGAAACAGAATAGAATACCCGGCATACTCCCAGCCGAACATGGCGCCGAATATGCACAGCAGCCCGCAGTTAAAAACAAACACATACTGCCATATGGATTTGCCCAGACGGTTGGACACATACAGGGCAATAAAATCCATTCCCGCCGTAGATGCGTTGCCCTTTAAGGCAATGGCAATAGACACACCATACAAAAACCCGCCGAAGCAGATATTGAGAAGCACATCGTCAAACAGCGGTTCACTCTTAATTACATGAAGAAGAATACTGGAGATCAGAACCTGAAGCATGGAAAACAGCACAAATTTTTTTCCGATCTGGCGATAGCAGAATACGGCTACCGGAATATTTAAAACCACCATTCCCACGGAAGTAGAAAAATGGATTCCCAACATCCCGGCAACCCTGGACAAAAGGCTTGCGATCCCCGTAAATCCGCTGGGCAGAAGCCCCACAGGCTCCAAAAACAGGTTCATGGTAAAAGCCTGTAAAAGCGCAGAAGCAAACACTGCCGCCAACATAATCAAATATCTCTTTTTCATAACCTTCCCTCTCTATCTATCTTTCTAACCCTTAAAACCCGGACTGCCCCATCATTATATACAAAAAGCCCGGTCCAATCAATCACCAAATATCTTTCTTTTAAAAATTGGTTCATAGTCCCCAAAAATCTCTTGTCCCGGGCTCCTGTCAGCAAAACACCCCTTGGGGCAGAAGGTTTGTCTTGTCTCCTGCCCCAAAGGGGTGTCTGCATCATAACCATGAAAAGTTTAATTGTTCACTTCTCTTACAGCCCTTTGGCTGATCTCCTCCTTGACGGCTGCCATGAACTCGTCCAAAGTTTTCTGGCCCTCGTCTCCTGCAAATCTGCTTCTCACGGACACCTTATGTTCCTCCTGCTCCTTCTGTCCCACAATAAGCATGTAAGGAACCTTCTGCATCTGGGCCTCCCGGATCTTGTATCCGATCTTCTCGGAGCGGGTATCAAGCTCCGCCCGGATGCCTGCCTCGTCAAGCTGCTTTCTCACACGCTCTCCATAGTCGATGAATTTGTCGGAGATAGGCAGCACCTTCACCTGCACCGGGGCAAGCCATGTGGGGAATGCTCCTGCAAAGTGCTCAATCAGGATTCCGATAAACCGCTCAATGGAGCCGAAGGCCACGCGGTGAATCATAATGGGGCGGTGCTTCTCCCCGTCTGCCCCCTGATACTCCAGCTCAAATCTCTGAGGAAGCTGGAAATCAAGCTGAATGGTTCCGCACTGCCAGGTTCTTCCGATGGCGTCTACTAAGTGGAAATCGATCTTAGGCCCATAGAACGCTCCGTCACCCTCATTGACCACATAATCAAGGCCCAGCTCGTCAAGAGCGCCTCTAAGGCCCTCTGTGGCCATCTCCCAATCCGCATCACTTCCCATGCTGTCTTCCGGTCTTGTGGACAGCTCCACATGATACTGAAAACCGAACAAGGTATAGACCTCATTAATCAGCCTTGCCACTCCCATGATCTCCTCCTTGATCTGTTCCGGAGTCATGAAGATATGGGCGTCATCCTGATTAAAGCACCGCACTCTCATAAGGCCGTGAAGCTGTCCCGACTTCTCATGGCGGTGAACCAGCCCCACCTCCCCCAGCCTCAAGGGCAGGTCACGGTAGGAACGGGGCTCCGAGGCATAGACAAGAACACCTCCCGGGCAGTTCATAGGCTTGATGGCATAATCCTGCTCGTCAATCACTGTGGTGTACATATTATTTTTATAGTGATCCCAGTGGCCGGATGTCTCCCACAGGCTTCTGTTTAAGATGATGGGAGTGGAAATCTCCACATACCCTGCCTTCTTGTGAATCTCTCTCCAGTACTCCATAAGAGTATTCTTAAGAACCATGCCCTTTGGAAGGAAGAAGGGGAATCCCGGGCCTGCATCATGCATCATAAACAGCCCCAGCTCTTTTCCAAGCTTTCTGTGATCCCTCTTTTTGGCCTCCTCCATCATGGTGATATAGGCCTCCAACTCCTCCTTCTTGGCAAATGCCGTGGCGTAGATACGAGTCAGCATCTTGTTGTGCTCATTGCCTCTCCAGTAGGCTCCGGCAATACTGGTAAGCTTGTAAGCCTTCCCCACATCCTTTGTGTTCATAAGGTGAGGGCCTGCACAGAGATCCGTAAATTCTCCCTGCTTGTAAAAGCTGATCTCCTCCCCCTCCGGCAGATCTTCAATAAGTTCCACCTTATAGGGCTCTTCCTTCTCCTTCATAAGCGCCAGGGCTTCCTCCCTGGGCAGCGTAAACCGCTCCAGGGGCAGAGCCTCCTTGATGATCTTCTTCATCTCCGCCTCGATCTTTTCCAGATCCTCCGACGTAATGGGCGCTGCAAAGTCGATATCATAGTAAAACCCATCTGCTATGGAAGGCCCAATGGCCAGCTTTGCTTGGGGATACAGCCTCTTCACGGCCTGGGCCATGACATGGCTTGCCGTGTGGCGCAGGGCAGCCAGGCCCTTCTCGTCCTTGGCAGTCAGGATATTCAATTCACAGTCTTTATGAACCATGGTTCTCAGATCGACACTTTCCCCATCAAGCTCCCCGCCGCAGGCCATTCTGGCCAGGCCGGAGCTGATATCCGCCGCAATGTCTATGACAGACATGGGCTGTTGGTATTCCTTAACGCTTCCGTCTTTCAAAGTTACTTTCATAATCATTCTCCTTTTTGTGTTATGGGTGACATAGGTAATTGCGGAACTCGAAACCTGGCTGAATATTCTGACTTTGACTTTCGCAATCATCTATGAAAGCGCTCTTTCCTATGGAACAAAAAATCCCCTCCTACAGCTTCCTGTAAGAAGGGACGAAAAAGATCGCGGTTCCACCCTGCTTGCCAGGACCTCTGGTCCTGACCGCTCTTTTGATGATAACGGAATCACCGTGCCCGATTAAAGGCCGCTCCGGGATGGTCTTCCGATACCGGCCTCGTAAGATGCTTCCACCTTCCCATCTCTCTCTGAACGATTCCTGGCAGCGTACTGTTCCCGTCAACGCATTGAATTATTCTGTTGCTTTTCTTGATTATATCATTGGATTTTGTTTTGTCAAGAGAGTTTTTCATGAATAACACGCCAAGCCTTCCCTACAGCATAATCACCAATCCTACTGTAGTCGTCACCACGCCGATGAGGATAGCCAGGGAATTAATGGCGCTGGCCAGTTCCACATCCCCCTTCAGCCGCCCTACATAAGCCGGGCAAATGGAGGTAATAGGCCCAATGACACAGATAGCTATGGCCTGACGCACCTCCAGCTCCAGAGGCGCCAGCAGATAGAACCCTGCCGCCATGGCCACAGCCATGGTGAAGCGAACCGTCAGAATCCGGATCATCAGCTTCAGCTTTTCCTTGTCCGCCCGAATCTCAAAACCGATCCCGATCATAAGCATGGCGATAAATGCATTGGCTCCTCCCATGGTCTCCGCCAGAGTTACCGCTGCTGCCGGAAGCCTTAGGTTCAAAAGAGTAAGGCAGGTCATAATCACATACACATCAAAGGGCAGGGAAGAAAGCAGGGTTCTGGCAATCCGGCCCGGGGAAGGCTTTTCCTCCTCGCCGCTTACCATACTGGCCACCGTAAAATTAATTCCCGTGCACATCACCGCATTGCCCGTATCAAAAAGGCTTGTGGCGGCCACTCCCACAGGCCCTAAGAAATTCTGCACAAAAGGAGTGGTAAAACTTCCGATATTATAGCCTGACAGATTCAGCATGTTAAAGGTCTTCTCACCTTTATCCTTTCCCATGCTCATAAGGTATCCCGCCAGCATGGTAGCCGCATTGCAGCCCATACCGATGACGCAGATAATCAGCATGGATACATCCATGCTGATCTTGCTGAAATTCGCTATAATTGCCGCCGGAAGGGTAAGCTTAAGATTGATCTTGGACAGCAGGTAAAAGTCCTGGGCGTGAAAAAAGCCGATCCTTTTCAGGCCATAGCCTATGGCGATAATCGCCACAAAGGCAAAAGCCTTTATGAGTACCGCTCCTATCCCTGCCATGTCAGCAGACCTCTACGCTCCAGCCCTTTGGCCCTTTGATCTGGCCCAGCTGGATTCCGGTAATGGTATCATAAAATCTCTGGGTCAGTTCGCCGATGCTGCCGCCTCCGATGGCCATGCGCTCCTCCTCATAGCGAAGCTCTCCCACCGGGGAGATCACTGCTGCCGTACCGGTGCCGAAACACTCTTCCATAGTCCCGGACTTGGCTGCCTCCACTACCTCGTCAACGGAGATTACCCGCTCTTCCACGGGAACTCCCCATTCTTTACACAGGGCAATCACAGAATCCCTGGTAACGCCCGGCAGGATACTGCCGTTGAGCTTAGGAGTGACCACGGTTCCCTTGATCTTGAAGAAAATGTTCATGGCGCCTACTTCTTCAATGTATTTGCGATGCACGCCATCCAGCCACAGCACCTGGGAATAGCCCTCGTCATGAGCCTTTACCTGGGATGCCAGAGAGGCCACATAGTTGCCGCCGGTCTTGGCCTCGCCGATTCCGCCCTTCACAGCCCGCACATACTCGTCCTCAATCCAGATTTTCACCGGATCCAGACCGCTTGCATAGTACGCCCCCACAGGCGACAAAATGATCATAAATTTATAAGTGTAAGAAGGTCTCACCCCTAAAAACGGATCCGTGGCAATGACAAAAGGACGGATATAAAGAGATGTCCCCGGCTTTGTGGGAATCCAGTCCCTGTCCACACTGACTACTGTTTTCAATCCTTCCATAAATATTTCTTCTGGAATCTCCGGAATGCAAAGTCTTCTGTTGCTTCTGTTGGCCCTCTCAATGTTCTTGTCGGGCCGGAACAAGAGAATCCTTCCATCCTGGGCTTTATAGGCCTTTAGCCCTTCAAACATCTCCTGCCCGTAGTGAAATACCATGGCAGAAGGCTCCAGTTCCAGGTTGTGATAAGGTACGACTCTGGGATCATGCCATCCTTTTCCCTCCTCATAATCCATCTCAAACATGTGATCCGTAAAAATAGTTCCGAACACCAGTGGATTATCCTGTCCCGGCTTCTCCTTGGGACATGTGGTTTTTTCAATTCTTATTTCCATGACTTTACTCTTCCTTTCCCCTACCGGCCTCTTGTGGGTCAGTATAACTTTTCAACAATTATCTGTCAAAAACACCTGCCTGTCAACCGGTTTTTGTTATGCAAAGCCATACAAATAAATCATATCTCATATTCATGCCTTCTTATGGGCCAGAATCGTCTTGTCCTTTGTAATCTTGTCAAACTCCGCCACTGTCTGATAAGCCGTCTTCGCCTGGACAAAGCTGGGAATATGCTCCTGTATCACCTCGGCAGCCTTCGGTATCTGTGTTCTAAACCATATATCAGCTTCAAATTCCTTTAAAACCTTCTCTATCTCTTCATCCGTCTCTTTCTTCTCTTCCTCCTTCATCTCCTGCACCACTGTTTTTTCCACATATTCTTCCATAGACCTTGCCTCCTCTTTCTTCTCAGCTGCTTCTTCTATGTCCTCTGCCTCCACCTTCTCCCGGGCAGCTTCTTTCTCCGTATATCTGTACTCCGGCGCCCTTCCCGGCCTGTTGTACCCATATGCGCCTTTCCTATATGGAATATTTCGGCTGGAACTATGTAATCATTAAGTATGCTTTTTCGTTGGGGGGAAGCACTCATTCCCGGCGCCTTTCCTCAGAACAGTCAATCCGGTAGTCCCGTCAAAACATGGATACCCGGTGAGGGACATTTGCCCCGCCGGTCCTTGGCGTGTGTCTTGTACACGCCTAGTACCGCTGCAGGGGCAACCAGAGCGAAAGCGGTCCCCATGGGTATCCATGTTCTGACGGGACGGCCCCTTTGCCAGTACATGGATGAAAAAGCATATGATATGGGAATAATAACGTTAATCTTTACATCATCTTTCATTGTGGTAATATCGCTCAAAATCGTCTCTCATATGTAAAAAGTTCTTTTTCTGATCTGTATAGTATGTATTATTTTTTTCAGCGTACTGCTTCATCCAATCATCCAGATCTTTATCTTCCTTGTAGGAATAAACAATCATAGTTAATAAAGAAAGATGATTTTCCCTATTCAACAGTTTCGATCCGTCCCTTATGGTATCTTGTTGCAGCTTTTCCAATGTATTTTCGTAAAATTCAAGATCACATTGGATTGATTCCATATCCATATTCAGATTCTCTGATATAAATTTTACCGTAGAATTAACTGCATCTGTCTCAGTAATATGCAAAAATTCATACATCAATGCAATTAACCCACTTACCTTTTTAACCACTATAGTCTTGTCACGGGTATTACGGCTTTTATAGATATCTGCAAAAGGTTCTCCTTCCAGATGCAGACCATCTGCATCCAAAGCATTCCTTATATATTTTATAAAATCTGTAAAGCGGCTGTCTGGTATATTTAGGGTTTTGAACTTTTCAAATACAGCAAACCAAATCGGCGAATTTGTTGTAGTAAACATATTCTTATCTTCTTTATTAACTACTTTGCAAAGACGATCCAGAGTTTCTAAAAAGTTATCAAACATTTGGTCTGTAACATTTTGATTTACAAATGTAAATGAGTCTTTTACATCTTTTTTCCATTCACCCAGGAAATTAATTACCATAATACTTTCTACGACAACTTTTTCAATATCTCCTTTAATTTTATTTTTTGCTGTATATTTTCCGTAATCATCTTTAAAGAAAGGATGTTTGTCTGATATATACTTAATCCGTTCTGCAATATGAACATTAACCCCTGTAAATTCATACTGAGCTTTATTCATTCCTTCCTGATTGTTATAATTCCTGATATGATAAGCGATTTGATCATCACTACAGTTAAAATAGGTAGTAACATTGATATTGAACTTATTAAATCTTTCCTTTAGGAACTGTGGAAGCTCACTAAAACGTTTCCCTATAACATTAAATATCTTTTCTTCAAAAATTGCATCTCCGTCATTGTCTGTTAATACATTACCTTCGCTGTCAAATATATATTCTTTATATGGAATCTCACAAAACTCCGCCCCGTCACTCTTTACCACTATTCCATCGGCCCTAAACAGTTCAGCATAGGACAGTCTTTGAAGCCCATCTATCAAATGAGATTTCCTTTTTCCATTGATCGTCTGTTCGCAAATTATGATCTCAGGTATAGGCTGTGCATTCAACACTCTTGTAAGATACTTATTTTTCTGTCTTTCTGTCCACTGAAAAGGTTTCCTCTGCAAGATATGTTTCTTGTTAATTTTTCCATCTCGCATATCATCCAACAAACTGCCAAGAGGGATCTTGTCCATTCTATAATTATCAGTTACATCAATAGGTATGATATTGTTCATTTTACTTTCCTCCTTGATACATCTGTTTGACATATTTGATACTTTGGTGAATAGTGTAAGATTCTCATTCATCTTTGCATAATTCATATAATTACTATATTCTCTGTCATTGATTTCTAATTTTTCCTTTATCTCAGAAACAGGTATGTTATCCATCTTCATTTCTATAATCTGGCGTGTTATTTTAGGCAGACTGTTGAGAAATCTTTCAACTTTTTCATCTTCACACCTTTCAAATATAATAGCCTCCATATCAAAATCAGATGGAATCAGATCTCCTTGGGTAAGATTTTCCCCCTCTTTGACCGGAGCATCCAGGGATACATCCTGGATATTTATTTTAAATGGCTTACCTGTCTTTTTATCCAATATAAAGTTCTTTGTAGTTCGTTTGCCACAGGTCCTTTTTTTGAATTCATCTATAATGGCAAGACATAATGCTCTATAAACATAACCATCAAAATCACCCTTAGAAGGATCGTAAGTATTGTTGTGCCAAATCTTAAATAACACATCTGTGCCAATACCATAAAATTCCTCCATATCTTTGTCTTTAATCCCCCCATAAGATCTATTAAATATGTTATTGATAGTAGTATGAAGTTTTCTTGCGTCGTTCTCATAATACGAATTTAATAATTGTTCCATAATAAACGCATCCAATCTGATTTAATATGTACTATTTTATACTTCCTCTTTGATTTTAGATATACTTCCATAATCCCAATGTTATGGAAAATTTTCAGCACGTACTACTTGACAAAATCAAAAATATCCTTTAAACTATTTTTAAATCAAACACACGTTCGTATCGCTGAATATATTCTATATTATACTGATTATTTTCTATATGTCAATACTTTTTATAGAATATTTTCAATTATATTAAGGAGGCATGTTATGAATTTACTAGATAAGGTAACTTTGTTATGTAATGAAAAAGGAATCTCCAGGCGAAAGATGGAACGGGATATCGGAATCAGTAATGGCGCCTCTTCCAAATGGGCTAACAGCTCTCCCAATATCGAGATCATCAAAAAGCTCTCAGACTATTTTGATGTATCTACAGATTACTTCTTCTCTGATCATCCCAGCCAAGACTCTCCATTGAACAAACGGGATGAGCGGGATATTGCCATGCGGCTTGAAAGCACTCTGTCCGCTCTCAACAGCCAGGAAGGCCTTATGTTTTCTGGGGAACCTCTTGACGAGACTACCAGAGAACTTCTCAAGGTCAGTTTAGAAAGCAGTCTTAGAATCGGAAAAGTCAACGCCAAGCAGAAGTTTACCCCCAAAAAATACCGCAGCAGCGACTATGAATAGGATGTGATTATTATTTTAGATTTCAAAGAAACCATATCTCGTTTAACGAAAAAATATAATACATCCGATCCATTTGAACTGGCCAATGCCTTGAAGATTGTAGTTCTTTTTGAAAATTTAGGAACCATTAACGGTTACTACAACAATCCCTTCCGAATCAAACAAATCCATATTAACAACACCCTGGATGCCCATGAAGCTGCATTTACATGTGCTCACGAGCTGGGACATGCTATTTTTCATCCCAATGCTTCCACACCTTTTCTCCGTTCCAAAACCATGATTTCTGTGGATAAGATGGAAACAGAAGCCAACGCATTTGCCCTGAATCTTCTTATATCCGATCATATGATCCTGGAAAATATCAATTATACAACGGAACAACTTGCCAGAATACTGGGATATTCCCAAAGCCTGATTGAACTACGTCTAAGGACTTTTTCACTAAATCAAAATAAGATTTAATATATATGTAAAATTTGATGACTTTATCAATACTTTTATTAGCCAATAAAAAGCTGCTGCACTAATGGTTTGCTAAATATTAGTGCAGCAGCTTTTTACTAGTAATGGCTATTCATTTTCTAATTCCTGTTCTTGTTCTTCTATTGTATCATTTTATAATCATCCAACAAGATTAAAGCAAACTAGAACTTTATTGATTTCAGTAATTCTAATCTTTCACAAAACATATTATAAAACTGAGGCAATTCATCAAAATATGCTTTATTTATTTCTTTAATCTGATTTAAACCAATTTTTTGAACAGACTTAATTGCAGCCTCCTTCTGATTAACATGCTCTCCAAACATAGTCTGGCAATTAGAACCCTCTAAGTTATCATAAGAATTAAAAGCCTGATTGAAATCCATTAAATCATACAGCCTTACTGGTTTATTATTGGAATTACAAACTAATACCCCCCAGTTCCCCCAATGCCTATCTGTATTTCCAATAAGATAATCAACAATATTCATCATATAATAATTATGTTTATCTAATGAAATAATATATTTTTTTGTGTTTCTGCCATGGTTTGCCGCATATACTTCAAATGCTTCCATAGAAACAATCGAATATTCTTTTGATGTAATATTACTACTTACACTGACCTTTTCTCCATCAAAATAATCCCTCTCATATAATACTTGTGAAACATCAAAACATCTGCATATTTGACTTGCCAATAGTTCTCTTTCAACCACCTCTGTACCGCCATCCTTCAGCAATCTAAAACCATCATTAATTCTCTGCCAAGCTTTAGGAAAACATCCGTTAGTTGATAAGTCTCTTGCTAAGTATTCATTTTGTACTGTATACTGCCTCCCCCTTAAGGCTATATCAATAAAAGTGTTATCCAAATGATTCTCATACAAATTAACATCTTTGAATAAAATCTTTTCTTTCTTTAATTTTACCCAAAAAACATCTGTTAATGAAGCGCATCTATATGATAAAGCAATTTTTGCTCTTTCTTTGTCAGTCACTGCCTGTAACATTCCTATGCTGTTCAATATTTCTTTTGCATATTTTCTATCCAAAGTAAGAATTCTTGAAGCACACCAATAATTGAAATTCGTAATGTTGTTGACTAACGTATCAATGTCTTCGGCTTCTTCTAAATACAAATTATATGGCATAAATGACTTATAATATATTTTACATTGTCCAGAATCATTTATCTTTGCAACTCTTCTATCCATATGCATAATTTCATACACTTTTTTCTCTGACATTTAGCCACCTCCGTCCTTTATTCTATTATAGGCAATATTTACAGGAATTACAACCTCTTTCATCATACTTTCAGGCCTTTCCAGGCCTTCTTCTGCTCCAGCCACCTGATCTCTTCCGTCTGGTAGTATTCCCTTGTTTCTATCTGTCCATGGGCCTTTTCCTGCGTCTTTTTGTAAGTAGCCTTCTATTAAAATATAGCCAGCTAAAAGTCCGTAGAGATTTTACAAACGCAATATAACCGTGTAAAAAACAGAAGTACTAAATAGGTTAGGTGATTGCGAAATTCAAAGCTGAGAGAATATTCTGACCATATATTCCATACAAAGCCTTGGTACACCAAGCATTCCGCTGAGCCCAGTAGGACAAAAAACACTCGGGCAGAG
>JAAWHU010000075.1 GCA_022796015.1 Hungatella sp.
CATCTCGCTATCGGGCTTCGCCCTATGGTTTTAGTCACAACCAGTAAAAAATCTGCAAGCAGCTTTTTACTGTTTCTGACTAAAACCGCACGGCTCATTGCCTTCGTTAAATAAGGAATATTGGTCATCTTGGGGATGATGCAGGAATCTTCTGCTTCGCTCCCAGATACGTCATTGCCTGAGGGCAATGTTCTCTGGGTCTTGGCGTACCCAATGCGCAGGGGGATTGCCGCCTGCCTTCTAACGCCGTGTAATATTTTTTATATCATGAACATGATCACCGGTCCTTATGGTGAAATTAGGGCCTATGGCCTTCCTTTATCCGGTTCTCCGTCCTTATGATCTGAGTACAGTTGTTCTTCTCCCAGTCTCTTTATATTTTGAGCAGTGTTGATTTTCTTTTCTGCTCTGTATCCGCAGGCAGGACAGACAAATATTTGTCCTTTGCTTTGCCCTGTCCCTCTGCATCGGCTGCACTGAACGCTTATGTCCTTTGGAGAGACCTTGACTAGCTTTACCGACTGCTCCCGGCATTTCTGCTCTAAACGGCTTCGGATATATCCTCTCTGCCAGCTGCTGACGTGATAATTAATCCTTTTAACCGGGCCTTTTCCCCTTTTTACCGGAAATTGAGGAATATAGATAATCTCCGGCTTTTCTGTCCGCAGAAAACGGTTCAGCTCCTGGTTAATATAGCTGTGGAGCCGCTCCTCCTTCTTATGTTTTTGATCCTCATACTTTTTTCTGCCGGGATTGGCATTCCGATTTTGATTGTATATGGCTGTCTGGTTCCTGAGCCAGTCGGAAAGCTCCGCCTGATAATCCCCCAGCTTTTCTCCATACATATGCCCCTCGTCTGTGGTCAGCATGGTATGCATCCCCATGGAGACACCGACCCGTTTAGTGTAATCATCATGGCTTTTTACCCCTACCTCCACAGGGAGACGAAGTTCTATATTGCCTTGTCCCGGATATAGCTGAACAGATATTTGCCTGGTATAGCTGTTTGAGTCCGTAAGCGGAATGAAGACACGCTTTCTCTTTTCCTTCACGGAAATATAAATCCCATGATCCCCATAGCGGTAGGCTCGTTCTGCTGCCAAAAAACGGTCTTCTGTGTTTGTGTGCAATTTTAAGGGATACTTTCTCACCTGCCTCCGAAGATAATTCTCAAGCCTTCCTGCATCCACCTGAGACGCAAGAAGGTCGTACTGCTGCTTTAAGTCCTTCGGCAGTTTTAAAGGGCTCCTGATGAGAACAGATTCAAAAGCATTGTTTACTTTTAAAATATAGCGGAGAAAATGCTTTTCCTTGTCTGACATGCCTTCATTGGCATGAATCTGCTTTAATATCGTCTTCTTTGTTTGGGACCACTGAATTTTAATGTCCCTCAAGGCGTCGAATACAGCCAAATAGAAGTATACCGCCGGCATTCCCATCTCTTCTCTCAGCCTGCTCTTTGTCATCTCATTCTGTACCGTATATCCCGGATAAATCTTGGGAAGGCTGTATATCCCTCCATATCGTTGATATACATAATTTTTCACCTTGGCATAATCGGAGGCAATCTCTTGTAATTTCCTCATATCCTCATGGGCAACCGGGGTTTTATTGTATTGGCGCACAATCTTGCATACCGTATTTTGAGGCATCTCTATTTCCTTTTCTTGTATTGAAGGCTCACATTCTGAATCAGTACCGGCTTTTTTACCTTTTCATAAAGCTGCACCACACTGCTCCCATCTCCATAATAAGCGTCAGACACTGCAATCGCCCTGTTGAGATTCCCTGAGTCGTCATAGATTCCCCACCCCTCCCTGCAGTATTCTTCCAAAAGCCTTTCGTAATCATCTGCAAGGGACTCCCGCATGGTCCGTATGGTGTCCCTGAGCAGGGGATGTGGCCTCCACAAAAGCGCCACATTATGGTTTACCTCCCTGAATATCCGAAACACGTCCCTCATCTTATCCAAATATTGTCTGCTGTTCTGTAAAAAAGTGCTGAGACCTGTGTTATACATCACTACCTTTTTAAGGCTCCCATCCTTTTTCTTTATCACCTTCATCCATTCCTCCGGAATCTTTTGATCTTCTCTTCCTGCGGTCAGAACCTTGTCTGTCTTCGGTGAACCAAGGCCGAGTATTTTTTCTTCCCAGTCCTGTCTGACAAATCCATGGCTCTCCATAAATTTAGTCATAACATTCACATATACCTGACGCATTGCTTCTGACTGGACGATAACCTTATCCCCGTAGATGACTCCCGGCGTGGTACAAAAATGGGAAATATATTCTACTTCCTCTTTATTATCAGGATCTGGTTCTCCCATAATAAAATAAGGAATGTATACCAGTTTTTCTGTAAACGGTTTTAAGTTTCTGGCATAAAAAAAGGGATGTACGCTTGTGAGATAATTATATTCATCATAAGGATTATGAATAAATATGATGTCCGGCTGCCGTTGGGCAAACTGATAATCCCGGTAGTCGGTTATGGGCACATAATCTGGGTACATCCCTCCTTCATAATGAAATGCTTCAAAAGATCCATCCGGTTTTTTGTCATAATAGGGAATGGGAATCACATAGGCATCACACCCTGGTTCCGCATCAGCGGCCCTCCACACACTTTCCATAGAATCCCACATGGAAGCCTTGTATGGCAGAAAAACAACCTCTGTCTTAACAGAAATCTGCTTCTTGATACTGTCTTCTATTTGGGACAGCTCCGCAGTCAATGCGTCATATACGGAAGCTGCATGAACCGGACAGGATCGGCCGATTTTTTCGTAGATTTCATAGATTCGCTCACAGTAATTCTCCAAAAAAGGGATAACAGGGCATCCCCTGCCTTCTATGGCTTCAATCCTCTCCCCCAAGCTTATTGCGCAGCTTTGGCATTGTTCCAAAAGCTCCATAGCCGCATGGTAATGTTCGGAATCCAGCATTGCCTGGATGAGCGCGTGGGTATCCTTTAGCAGCATCACAGCCTCTTCAGACTGTCGCTTTTCTGCTTTCTTCATATATTCCTCTTGTTTCAAAATGTGTACTTTTCGGTTCAGGAAACTTTTGGGTAAAAATCCACAAGAAAAAGCTAAAGATTATTGAAATCATGACGATATTATGGTAGACTAAACAAAAATATGAGCTAAAATATTCAGTCCCAAAAAGTACACCTTTTGGGACTTTTTTTTGAACGCAAAGAAAGGCTCCTCCCCAGAAGCCTTTCTCTCATCTATCTATTGCTTTTTCAAACTCTTCAAACTCTTTTTATTCCCCTGCCTCAAAGCGATACAGCACAGACTCATAGTCCTCCGATGTTACCGGCAGCGCCAGGCCCGCCTTCATAAGCACGGCTCCTGAAAATTCCTCTTTGCTCTCCCTCTCCCGGTAGATCAGCTCCGGCCTAAGCCCCCGGAATCTAAGGAAATATACAGGCGGATTGACTTCGCTTTTCAGCACTACGCCTGCCACCAGAATATTCTTCCGATCCTTTGACACAAACTCCCAAAACATGGAATTGCTTCTGTCTCCAGGTGCAGACAGCCGGTAGTAATCCCCCTGCTGCACCAGCTCCTCCGAAGCCTTGAACTGGGTGATCTGCTCTCTTGCCGCCTCCTTCTCCTCCTCGTCCATATGCTCCAGATCAAGCTCATAACCAAAGGTGCCTGACCCTGCCACAATTCCCCTGGTGCGAAGAGAGGTTGTCCGCCCTGTCTGGTGGTTTGGACACACGCTGACATGGGCTCCGAAGGTGCTTATAGGATAAAAGAATGAGGTTCCGTAATGAATCTCCAGCCTGTCTGCCGCATCCGTATTGTCGCTGCACCAAATCTGAGGCGAATAGTAAAGCATTCCTGCGTCGTAGCGGCCCCCACCGCCGGCACAGGTCTCAAAAAGCAGGTTGGGATAACGGCTGATCAGCCGCTCCATCATATCATATACTCCCAGCATGTGGCGATGGAAGACTTCCCCCTGTCTTCCCGCCTCCACTCCCTGAGAATATACATTTCCCAGAGCCCGGTTCACGTCCCATTTAATATAGTCTGCCTGGCAGCTGTCGATCACCTTAAAGATCTGGTTCATAATGTAATCCCGGACTTCTTTTTTGGTCACATCCAGATTCAGCTGAGACCGGCTTCTTACCGGAAGCCTCCCCGGCACCTTAAGGCACCAGTCCGGATGTTTCCTGTAAAGATCGCTGTCCTCGGACACCATCTCCGGTTCCAGCCAGATGCCGAATTTCAGCCCCAGCCTGCGGATCTTTTCTACCAGCTTCGGCAGTCCGCCGTGAATCTTTTCCTCATTGACATACCAGTCACCCAGCCCGGTATAATCGCTGTCCCTTTTACCGAACCACCCATCATCCAGCACAAACATCTCCAGCCCCACATCCTTGGCGGCTTTAGCGATCCCGTACAGTTTCTGCTCGTTAAATTCAAAATAGGTGGCCTCCCAGTTATTTACCAGAATGGGCCTTGGTTTTTTTACATAGCTGCTGCGGATAAGGTGCTCCCGGAATCCATCATGAAAATGATGGGAAAGGGTCTCCAGTCCTGTTCCCGAATAGGACATGGCCGTCTCAGGAGCCGAAAAAGCTTCCCCCGGCTTTAAGGTCCAGGCAAACTGATAAGGGTGTATCCCCATAACCACCCTGGTCTGGTCTACCTGGTCAAGCTCCGCCTGACAGATAAAATTACCGCTGTATACAAATGCAATTCCAAAACATTCTCCATAATCTTCGGTGGCAGTATGATCACAGAAGATCACCGCTGGATTGTGATGATGGCTGGAGATTCCCCTTTTACTCTCCACAGACTGGATTCCGTGATGAAGCGGTTCCCGCTCCGTAAGCCGTTCCATGGAATGCCTTCCGTAAAAATGGATCATATCCATGGGACGTTTTGGAAAATCCAGCTCAGCGGACATTACCCTTCTCAAAGTAATGCTTTTCTCTCCGCCGTTTACCACCTCCACGGTCCTTGTGATTATATCACAGTCCCACAGGACGCCATAAAGCAGTTTCACATAGAGTCCGCTGGGCTCATCCTTCAAGATCAGCTCCAGGGTCTCCGCCTCTTCCTCCCCTGCAAACATGGCAGGCATACCTGCCAGAGCATATTTTCCTTTTCTTATTTCATGAGAATCATACTTAAGCTGCAGCACATGGCTCCCGTCTTCATGCTCCGCCTCAATCCCCTGAATCCGGTAGTCGCCGTTTCCCTCCGCCGTGTACTCCTGAGGCAGCACATCAAGGGAAAACTTCCGGTCCCTGTCGGCCTCATAAGGATTGCCGGAAAATCCCCGGTCCAGATTTACAATGCTGTGAATCACCTGGGCATCCCCCAGGTCAGCTCCATAATAGAGATGCAGAAGGGTTCCGTACCTTCCCACCTGCATCTGGTACATACTGGTTCTGGTATGCAGTGTAAATACTTTCGTCTCTTCATGAAAAGAAATATATCTCATATACTCCTTTTATCCTCCATTGATTATTAGGTAATTGCAAAATTCAAAACTTGGCCGAATATTCTGACCATATATTACAGGAAAGGACATTTGCACCATGGAAATGAGACCATAGAACACAGGAGGGATGACACCCGACTGGGTTCTGCTTTCCTGGGCTCATTGGAATGCCTGGTGCAGCAGGCTTTGGATGTAAGATATGGTCAGAATATTCTCCTGGCTTTGACTTTCGCAATCACCTATCCATTGATTATAGACTCGTCTCCTATCCCTGTTGTCTCCTCTTCATTATCAGGGAAATAGGGGCGGAACAATCTCCACAAAAACCAGGAATTACCGTAGGCGGTCAGGGAAAATCCGCACATGATCCATACCAGAAAGTAAACCCCGAACAACTGGGTATCTGCCAAGGTAAAATACATGGGAAGGCAGGTTATGGCCGCCATGCAGAGGGCGTATCCTGGTTTTTTTGCTGCAAAGCACAGCCCGAAGACCACCAGCTTCCCTGTCTTATTGTCAAAGGAAGCAATGGTGGGAAACACATAGACAGCAATGATTAGAAGGAGTAAGGCAATCCCCCACACCACATAGGTGAACACTGCCGACATTACGCCCGGCATGGACATCACCGCCCTTTTTTCAAACAAGACACATAGAAAGGCGCCTGCCAGACACAGCCACACAGCCGTGGCCTGGAAAAAATTCCCCCGAAAACTTTTCCAGTAGCATTTCCATATACTGATATCCCTGTCCTTGTGGAGCTTTAAGGTGCAGTAATACAAGGCTGTGGTAGATGCCCCAACAGTAACTACAGGAATACTGGTTATGATCCATAGCAGGTTCAAACCAATAAAGCCTCCTGCCAAAAGGAAAAATTGGTGAAGAAAATTGTCCTCGTTGAACAGGTTCATGCCCTCTCCTTTCTCTTGCCGTCTTATCCTTCTTGTAAGCCTACAGCTTTCCTCCGGAAGTCGCGATTCCTTCGATAAACTGTTTCTGGAAGATCAGATACAGCACGATCATGGGAATACATGCGAGAAGGGATGCTGCCATAAGCTGGGGATAGTTGTTGGTGTACTGGCCCTGCATCTTGGCGAGAGCTGCGGACAGAGGCATAACGTCTCTGTTACAGATCAAAGGCCACATCAGGTCCTTGTATGCGAACACTGCCGTAAAGATGCCCAGGGCAACCATGGAAGACCGGGTCAGGGGCGCCATGATAAACAGGAAGGTCTGACCGATGTTGCATCCGTCCAGACGCGCAGCCTCCTCCAAATCCCTTGGAAGGCCCATGTATGCCTGGCGCAGAAGGAAGGTACCGAAAGCGGTAATCAGACCCGGGAAAATCAGCGCAAAGATGGTATTTAACATTCCCATTTTGCTGACCATAAGGTACTGAGGGATAATAAAGATCTGCCCCGGTACCATCATCTGAAACAGAATCAGGGAGAACATAAGATCTCTTCCTCTGAACTGCAGCCTTGCAAATGCATAGCCTGCTAAGGTTGCTGTCAATACTGCTGCGATTACACGGCCTGCAATGAGAAGCAAGGTGTTCACATACAAATTTACAAAGTTCAAGTTGTTAATAACAGTTGTAAAGTTTTCCGTTCTCCACACGCTGGGGAAGATCACGAACGGAGATACGCTGGTTGCCTCTCCCATACTCTTAAAGGCAGTCAGGATCATCCATAAAAACGGCACTAACATGGTGATGGACACTAAAACCAGGATAACGTGGATCAATGCCTGCATCATTTTTGCTCTTTGTTCCATATCGCTTCTCCTCTCCTAATTGTAGTATACCCATTTCTTCTGGGCAATCATCTGGAATACGGTTACAACCATAATAATGGCAATCAGCAGTACCACAATAGTAGAGCCATAACCTTTGTTGTTCTCCACAAAGGAGTTCTGGTAGAACAGATACACGATGGACTGTGTCTTGTAAAGGGCCGGATTGTTCTTATCCATTACCATGAAGATCAGGTCAAAGACCTGGAGTCCGCCGATGACTCTTGTGATGGTCACGAAAAAGATGGTCGGGGACAGAAGGGGAACCGTAATGTTGAAAAACTGGCTGATCCCTGTTGCGCCGTCAATGCTGGCCGCCTCATAGTAGTCCCTTGGAATCTCCTGGAGACCTGCCAAAAACAATACCATATTGTAACCGATGATGGACCAGATTCCGATAACCGCAATGGCGAACACTGCAATGGCCGGGTCGGAGATCCAGTTGACACTGATGCCGAACATGTGGTTCAAAAGGCCGAACTCGGAGTTAAAGAGCCATCTCCACACCATGGCAATCGCAGCCGGGGCCGCAACCATGGGCAGGAAGAAAATGGTACGGTATGCAGAGACACCCATCATCTTCCGATTCAGCAAAACAGCCAGAACCAAAGCGATGGCGATGGAGAACGGCACCTCCACAATCGCATACTTAAAGGTATTAATCACTGCCTGCCATACTTCCGCGTCACCGAACATTTTTGCATAGTTATCCATGCCGATGAAGATATTGCCTCTGCCGAAATCACCTGTCTTAAAGAAACTCTGGTAAATGGTCTGGAAGATCGGGATAATATTCAGTACGATCAATCCCAGCATAGTGGGGAAAATAAACAGCCACCCCCACACGAATTCGTTGCGTTCCCTGGTAGTTCCCTTTTTAATAGTACCCACAACTTCACCCCTTTTCTGTTATTTCAGAATTATTTTTCCTCTGCAATCTTCTCATTCATAATGGCAGTAATGTTGGCACAGGCTGTAGCCATATCCTCTTCTCCGTTCCAGGGCTTTTTCAGTTCTTCTACCATAGGATTCCACCATGCCAGTGTGCTCTTTGTAGAAGGACGGAACACGACGTCATCCATGGCCTCCAGATAAGGAGTCAGGTTAAACTTGTCGGTGTTGTTCACCCACTGATCAGATACGCCCTCATAAGCTGCCATAGTCACGCCCAGCTCGGCCTGCTTCTGCTGCATATCCTTTGTGGCAAACCACTCGATAAGCTTGTAAGCGCCTTCCGGATTCTTGGTTCCTGCAGAAGCTGCCCATCCAAGACCATTGTACAAGGAGACGCTTCTTCCCGTTGCGGCATCCTTCGGCAGTCTTGCCACGTCTGCATTGGCTGCAATATATTCATTATCCTTAAATCCGGCTACCATCCAGGAACCCTGGGTAATCATGGCCACCTTGCCGGAGCCAAAGAGTACGTCCGTACCTGTCTCGGACATAGTAGATGCAGGAGGCATTACGGTATGTACCAGCTTATCTACAAATTCCATGGCCTCAATGGTCTTGGGATCATCAAATCCAGACATGCCCTGGTCGTTGAGCACACATCCGCCCATGGTGTAGACAATGTTCATCCAGGTATCCTGCTCATTGGATGGGTTAGCTGCGAATCCGTATACGCTTCCATCCTCCTTTGTCAATTTCTGAGCAATCTCATAGAACTCATCCCAGGTCCAGCTTCCGTCGGGATAAGGAATGCCGGCTTCGTCAAACAGAGTCTTGTTGTACCACACAGCGATGGTATCCATATCCTTTGGCAGAGCGTAGGTCTTTCCGTTCCACTGATACATGGCTTTCAGATCCTCAGGGAATTTGTCCAATTCAAGAACCGTACTTGCCGCCACCTTATCGGTAATATCCAGGAGAATATCGTTGGACATATACTTCACTGCCTCGTTGGAATGCATCCAGAACACATCCGGCATATCGCCGCCGCTGGCTCCCGCCTCAAGAAGGGTCCAGTAACTGTTCCACTCAATTACCTGCAGCTGAGTCTTAATGCCTGTGGATTCTGTGAACGCATTAAGAATCTCCTGAAGACCCGCCTGCTGTCCGCTGTCCCAGATCGCTACCGTAAGAGGCGCATTGGGATCCCCGCTGCCGCCTTTTCCGCCGCCCGAACCTTGGCAGCCTGCCAGTCCGGTCACAGCCATAGCCGCCGTCAGCCCCAGAGCCAAAAATCTGTTTCGTTTCTTCATCTTAAACTACCTCCCATTTTCGTCAAAATGACTTATTTTTTTGGTACAAATGCATGCTTACATGCATTCTTTACATTAACTGTCTTTGAGTTAATGTCAAATTGCTACTTAGATTATAAGAATAATCTAGGCATTTTGTACATGGCAAGGTAATTTCAATTTTTCCATATACCCTATGGAAAAATAACTCACGATATGGTAAAATGTTAACAAATGAGCAGTGCGGAGAAAAGATAAAAGGCAGATGCGTTGTGCTCGCACAAAAGCAGATGACTTTTAGCTTTTATCCATAGGGCGCATGCCCCACAGCGAGATGTAGCGCAGCGCAATCGAGCGGTGCTCTGCGGGCTAGGCTCCCCCCACTGTGCGGAGAAAAGATAGAAGGCGAATCCATTGTGCCCCGTACAAAAGCAGATGACTTTTAGCTTTTATCCATAGGGCGCATGCCCCACTCCCCCCGCCCAGCATCACCAGTACTTTTATAAACCCATAGGAGATGACATCATGAGGAACATCAAGTACACAGATTCTGCCCAATTTCAATGTCTCGAGCATCTTCGAGAAGCCTTCATGGACCTTTATCTGGTTCACTGCGGCATAGAACACTGCCGCCCTTCCCATTCCCTTGGACCGGCGTTCCGCGATGAGTACATTATTCACTTTGTCCTGGATGGCAAAGGAAGCTACAGCGTAGGCGGCATCACCTATTTTTTATCCAGCAATCAGATGTTCTTGATCTATCCCGGAGAAGAAGTCCGCTACAGCGCCGATCCGGACGAGCCCTGGACCTATGCCTGGATTGGCTTTAACGGCATCCGGTCCGAGTCCACTCTCAAAAGCTGCGGCTTCTCCAGACAGTGTTATGTTCTTCCCTTTAAAAAGCAGGAAACCCTTCTGGAGTATATTTCCAGTATCTTAAATTCCGCCCAGCTTTCCTTCTCCAACGATTTAAAAAGAAACGCTTCCCTGCTGCTGATCTTTTCCTTCCTTGTGGAAAATTACAACCATATTTCCGGCCAGGCCTCCAAAAGCGGTGAGACCCGATATGATTATGGAAGCAATGTCTATGTGGAGCAAGCCATCGACTACATTAAATGGAACCACAACCGGGGAATCAATGTTACAGATATCGCCGACTACATAGGGATCAGCCGCACCTATCTCAATCATGTGTTCCAAAAAGAGCTTGGGATTTCCTCCCAGAAATTTTTAATGGATTACCGTCTCCACAAGGCAGCTAATCTTTTGATTTCCTCCGATCTTCCGGTAACCGAGGTATCTGCCGAGGTGGGCTATGACGATTCCCTGGCGTTTTCCAAAGCATTTAAGAAAAAATTCGGGCTCAGCCCCAAGAATTATCGAAGCCACAAAGAGATTATGGACCGCTATTCGGAAAAGCAGCCCTCCACCAATGAACTCCTTCATGTGGCAAGATCTTAAGGACAGGTAACCGATATGGAACAATCCTTTGTGCTTCAGCTGCCAAACCGGCAGATCCAAGATTTTTATCTGTGCTTCTGCGGGTATGCCAAATGTGACCCGCTCCACAGCTTTGGTCCGGGAGTCAGGCCAAATTATGTGATTCACTATATATTAGAAGGAGAAGGGGATTATCACGTTGATGATGAGAACTTTCATCTTCAGGCAGGGCAGGGATTTATTATTGAGCCTAATACGCTCACCTTTTATCAGGCAAGCCGCCATAATCCCTGGTCCTATGTGTGGGTAGGCTTTTCCGGCCCCAGAGCGCCGGAATACCTGTCCTATCTGGGCTTCAACCATAACCATCTGATTTTTAAAAGTCCGGAGTCCCACAGGATTCGGGACCTGGTATTTCAGATGCTTCGGTCCAACCAGAACAGCCCGAAGAATGAATTTTATCTTCATGGATTATTTTTTGAATTTTTTTCCTGCCTCATTGACGAACATGCCCCCAGACAGCAGGAAGATTTAAGCCGCGACAGGGAAACCACCAACCGCTATCTGCGGGAAGCCATCTCCTATATTCAGCAGCATTTTTCTGAGGGGCTGCGGGTATCGGACTTGGCAGACCATGTGGCTGTAAGCCGTGGATATCTGTACCAAATCTTTAATGACACCCTGGGCATGTCCCCCAAGCAGTATCTGACCAATTTCTGTATGACTCGGGCCACGGAGCTGTTGACTCTGGACGATGAACCTGTGGAAGTGGTGGCCAAAAAGTGCGGCTACCCCAACCCTGTGGCGTTCTCGGCCCTGTTCCGGAAACGGATGGGAATCTCTCCCACTCAGTACCGGAATCAGGTCTCTGCAGGATACCGAGAACGGCTGAAAAAGGAGCTTGAGAGCCTGCAGTAAGGCCAAAGACGGGGCCCCTTTCTGCCAAGCTTATTCTGCTTTCAGTACATAGAGCCTGGACCAGAAATCCGTACAGTAATCTCCTGAAAATGCCTGGCCTGATGAGGCGTCACTGGTGATCAGACCGGCATTCATCAGCTCGTCCCCGTAAAACCATTCATCTTTATTTTCCACACGATAACGCACATCAGGCAGCAGGCCCTTCAGTTTCATCCGGCGGAATTCACAGTTTACATCATTGAGAATCTTATAATATCCCACAACGGCTGTCTTCCTGTCCTGGGAGACCGTCATCCATGCGGCAATGTTGTTCTCAAAGGGACTCTGAAGGCGGTAGAAGGTACCGAACTGAATTACCTCCCGGTACTCCTTCATAAAGGCAATCTGGTTCCTGACTATCCCTCTTTCCTCTGCTGTCAGCTTCTGCAGATCCAGCTCATAGCCAAAGGCGCCGAAATACGCCACATTTCCCCTGGTCTCAAGAGGCGTGAACCGGAACAGCTGGTGGTTAGGAACAGCCGACACATGGGCTCCCATGCTTACCACCGGATAACCGAAGGATGTTCCGTACTGGATCTTGATTCTCTCCGCTGCGTCAGAATCATCGCTGGTCCAGCACTGAGGAGCATAGAACAGCATTCCCGCATCAAATCTGGCTCCGCCGCTGGCACAGGATTCAAATAAAATCTCAGGGAAATTCTGAATCAGTCTCTCATACAAACTGTACACTCCCAATATATACCGATGAAAGATCTCCCCCTGGCGGTCCGCCGGAAATGCCGTGGAGTAACATTCTGTAATAGAGCGGTTCATATCCCACTTGATGTAGGAAACCTTGGACTCTGACAAAATCTTTGCGATCATATCATAGATGGCATCCACCACCTCTTTCCGGGAAAAATCAAGAACAAGCTGGTTCCTTCCCTGGGAGCTTGTACGTCCCGGCGTCTGAAGAGCCCAGTCAGGATGAGCCCTGTACAGATCACTGTCCGGGTTCACCATCTCTAACTCCACCCAAAGTCCGAACTTCATTCCCAAAGCTTCGATCTTTTCCGAAAGGCCTTTGATCCCGCCCGGCAGCCGCTCGGTGTTGGCATACCAGTCTCCCAAGCCGCTGGAGTCGCTGCTTCTTGCCCCGAACCATCCATCGTCTAAGACAAACAGCTCCACCCCATCCTCTTTAGCCGCCCTGGCAATTCCTACCAGCTTTTCTTCGTTAAAGTCAAAATAGGTGGCTTCCCAGTTGTTAAGAAGAATAGGGCGCACCTTATCCCTCCACAATCCCCGGGCAAGACGGGTGCGGTAGAGCCGGTGAAGGGTCTGGCTCATGCCGTTGAGGCCCTGGTCCGAATAGACTATCACTGCCTCCGGGGTCTGGAAGGTCTCTCCAGGCTCCAGCTTCCAAGTAAATGCAAAAGGATTAATTCCCAGCATGACCCGGGTCACATTGTAAGTATCCACCTCTGCCTGGGCCAGGAAGTTACCGCTGTATACCAAGGAGAATCCCAGCACCTCCCCCTGAAATTCGTCTGCCGTAGGGCGTTTGAGAATAATAAAGGGGTTCTGGTTATGGCTGGAATGGCCCCTTGTGCTCCCCACTGCCTGAATCCCCTGCTCCAGGCGGCGGACCTTTACATAGCGCTCCCTGGACCATGCCCCGGAAAACTGAATCCATTCATAGTCGCAGTCCGGCAGGTCTATGCTCACGCTCATAGCCCTGGTGATCTGCACGTCCTTTCCGGAAGGGTTCTCAAACCTTGCACTTCTTGCAACAGCAGACTCCCCATTAAAAATCGTATAGAGAAGAATCAGCTTGATATTAAGAAGCTTGTCCCTCAAGGTAATCTCCAGAGTATCCGCCTCTCTCTCATCCTCCGCGTAAGTGGCAGGCAGTCCGCAGAGAACCGGCTTACCCCCAAAGATCCGGTAGGACTCATAGGTGAAGTTTGTCAGCCTGCTTCCGTTATCCTGCAGAAGCTCCATGGCAGGAAGCCTGAAATCCGTGGTTCCGTAGGCCGGATACTCCTGGCGCACATGCTCTAAGGAAAAGCCGAAATCCTGCAGCAGTGCAGTCATGGGACGGTTGGCAATCTCCAGCAAATATCCGAACCCTTCCCTGTCGTGGATTCGCTTTCCGAAGTAAAGCTGGCCCAGCTGCCCGTTTTCCAAAATTTTTATGATATAGCTGATCCTGTCATTATACAGATGGAATTCTCTTGACGATTCATGAAAGACAACGCTCATATAAAAATCCTCCAAATCAAAATTTATTCCCATTATAATCGAAATCACTGAAAAGAGAAAGTGGAATTATGTCGGACATGCTATCGAAAATGTCATATTGATTTTCCATGACTCCTTTGCTATACTAAGAAAGGAAACCTTATTCCGCAACGGAGGTGATTGTTATGGATATTGCAGCAATGTCTCTCTCCCTGTCAGCATGCTCCACCAACACAAACATCAGCATCGCCATGATGTCCAAGGTGCTTGATACGGTAGAGGCCAGCGGCGAAGCTTTGACAGAGATGATCCAGGCCATTCCCACACAGGGGCTTGGGGAACATATTGATGTGCTTGCATAGCCACCCTGCGAAGAAGGAGGGCCAAAGTACACGGCGTACTTTGGCCCTCCTTCTTTTTGTGATTTCTTAACAGTTTGTAAGAATCCAGTCAGAAAATATTCATTCTCATCACTTATGATAAAAATAACCAAAGGCGCCGGCCTTTGAACCATGCGCGCAGAACAAAATTGACAAAAATAATGAAAAGAGGGGTTTTAAAATGATCGCACTTGTAGGTTTTCTCATGATTATCTTAATTGTGCTTTTGCTTCTAAAAGGAAAAATGTCTCCCATTGTGGTTCTCGCCCTGATCCCCGCTGCGGCTGCTCTGCTGTTAGGATATGATCCCAAAACAGTAGCCGAATTTATTAAAGACGGAATCGGAACCACTACCAGCAACGGAATTCTCTTTATCTTCTCCGTAATTTATTTTGGCGTTATGTCTGACACCGGTATGTTTGATGTCATTGTTAATTTTCTGGTTAAAAAAGCCGGCAGCAATGTGATTGCCGTCACTGTTGCCACTGCCATCATCGCCACCATCGCTCACCTTGACGGCACCACTGCAACCACGGTTCTCATTACCATACCGGCGCTGTACCCTGTGTACAAGCGCATGGACATTGACTCCAAAATCCTTTTATGTCTTACGGGAGCCTGCATGGGCGTCATGAACCTGCTGCCCTGGGGAGGGCCTGTGGCCCGCGCCGCCACGGTCCTTGCCATGGATGCCAACGAATTGTGGCATATTCTGATTCCCATCCAGGCAGTGGGCTTCCTATTCAATATTGTTTTGGCCGTTCTCCTTGGCATGTATGCCATCAAGCATGGCGCCGGCATGGGAAAGGGCGAAGAGATTGCGGTTGACCAGAAATCACAGGAAGAAGAGGCAGCTCTTCGCAGGCCAAAGCTTCTCTTTTTTAACCTGATTCTCACCATCGGTCTTATTGCCGTCCTCTCTGTGGGATACATAACCAGCTATGTAGCCTTCCTTCTGGCATTAAGCCTTGCTTTGGCCGTAAACTATCCTAATTTAAAGTTACAGGACAAATTGATTAAAAAACATGCCCCTGCCGCCCTGATGATCTCTGCAACCCTTTTTGCCGCAGGCGCCATGGTAGGCATCTTTGACGGAACCGGTATGCTGACGGAGATGGCCAACACCATTATGGCTGTCATCCCGGGCTTCCTTGGCCGCTTTATCCACATTATCTTCGGCATTCTTGCCCTTCCCCTTGGCCTGTGCATCGGCACGGATGCCTATTTCTACGGCATCATGCCCCTGGTTATGCAGGTAGGAGAAACCTACGGCGTGGCTTCCTTAAGCACTGCTCTGACCATGGTGATCGGAAAGAACCTGGCTCTCATGGTAAGTCCTCTGGTTCCGGCCACCTACCTTGCCATCGGTCTGACCAACACGGAACTGAAGGATCATATGAAATTCAGTATCCCTGTCTACTGGCTGGTAAGCGTCTGTATGCTTGTGATCGGAGTCCTCTTCCTGATTATACCGATTTAACTTCATAATCTGTCTTGTACAGGGATTTTGTGTGACAAAATCCCTGTAATACGTTATAATAGCTCTTGTAAATCCATTGAAGACCACTGCTGCCGCCCTTTTGTGCAGCGGCGCAATCATAAGACGAGGATCCCCTATGGCAACCCACCAGCTCTTGATTATAGACGATGAACTGGCCATCCGAATGGCCTTAAAAACTGCTTTTACCAGGGAAGGCATGACCACCCGGGAGGCCTCCTGCGGAACCGAGGCCCTGGCCCTTCTGGCTGCCCAGGAATTCGACCTTATTGTACTGGACATTATGATGCAGGATATGGATGGATATGCCATCCTCCAGAAGCTGCGCTCCGACGGCATCATGACTCCTGTTCTCATGCTAAGCGGCAGACAGGCAGAGACCGACCAGGTTCTGGGGCTGGGACTGGGAGCCGACGACTATCTCACCAAGCCCTTTCATCTGGCGGTTCTGATTCAGAAGGCAAAAGCCCTTATCCGCCGCAACAATGTATACAGCCACCAAAAGCCTAAAGGGCTGGTTGTTGGGCCCTTCCGCTTTGACACCATGAAGCTGGAATGCTACAAAAATGACCGGCTTTTAAAACTGACTGCAAGAGAACTGGTATTGTTTCGCTTCTTCCTGGAGCATCCCGGGCAGACCTTCACCAAGGAACAGCTCTATCATCAGGTCTGGAACGAATATGTGGTGGACGACAATACCATTATGGTCTATATCAAACGCCTCAGAGAAAAAATCGAGGACGACAGCAAAAAACCGGCGTATTTAAAGACCGTCCGGGGAATAGGATATCTTTTTGATGGAAAAACATAAAAAAAATATAATGATTCTTTGCATTACCGGCCTTCTCTCCGCCGCCTCTGTCGTCAATCTAAGCCTCTTCTTCTACCGCAGCTATCAGAGAGAATTGATTCAGACGGAGCAGGACCAGCTTCTGACCATGGCCCGAACCGTGGGAAAAAGCCTGGTCAGCTATATCATGCAGGAACTTACGGCCCTTGATTTGTATTTCGGGACTGCCGGCTCCCGGGAGGGCGCGGATACCCGGGATGAATTGGAGCATATGGCCCTGTGCTTCCTGGAAGAAAAAGGAAGAATCT
>JAAWHU010000076.1 GCA_022796015.1 Hungatella sp.
CGCAGCTTCCGCAGGGCCTTGGCCTCAATCTGACGGATTCTCTCCCTTGTCACGTTGAACTCTCTCCCCACTTCCTCCAGGGTTCTCGGTCTTCCATCCTCTAAGCCGAACCGCAGCTTCAACACCTTCTGCTCTCGTTCCGTAAGGGTCTCAAGCACCTCCATCAGCTGCTCATGAAGCAGAGTAAAGGCAGCCGCGTCGGCAGGCACCATCACATGATCGTCCTGAATAAAGTCTCCTAAGTGGCTGTCCTCCTCCTCCCCGATAGGGGTCTCCAAAGATACCGGCTCCTGGGAGATCTTGAGAACCTCCCTGACCCGCTCCACAGGCATATCCACCCTGGCTGCAATCTCCTCAGCCTGGGGCTCCCTTCCAAGCTCCTGAAGAAGCTGTCTGGACACCCGGATTAACCGGTTGATGGTCTCCACCATATGGACAGGGATCCTTATGGTCCTGGCCTGGTCGGCGATGGCCCTGGTAATGGCCTGACGGATCCACCAGGTAGCGTAGGTGCTGAATTTGTACCCTTTTGTGTAGTCGAATTTTTCCACGGCTTTAATAAGACCCAGGTTCCCCTCCTGGATCAGATCCAGAAACTGCATTCCCCTGCCCACATATCGTTTGGCAATACTGACCACCAGGCGCAGATTGGCCTCGGCCAGATCCTTTTTAGCCGACTCGTCTCCCAGTTCAATTCTCTTTGCCAGCTCGATCTCATCATCCAGGGACAGAAGGGGGATCTTTCCGATCTCCTTCAGATACATACGGACCGGATCTTCGATTCCCACTCCCTCAGGCACCGACAAGTCTATCTTCTCCAGGTCTATCTCTTCCTCCTGGTCCAGATCCATCTCGCTGGCTACGAAAAGGTCTTCATCTATCTCGGTCTCCTCGCCTAACCTCAGGACATCCACCTTATTGGCTTCCAGGAAATCATAGATTTTATCTAATTTGTCGGCATCCAGAGACTCCACGGGAAAAAAACTGAGGACCTCTTTGTTCTCCAGTACATTTCTCTTCTTTTTTGCCTCTGCCAGCAACAATGTTAATTTCTCTTCAAATCCCAATATCTTTTCGTCCATATGGTCCAACCTTTCCCTAGTCTGCCTATAGTGTTGCCTTAATCAATGGAAATATTCAGCGTCTTCAGGGCGCTCTGCGCCTTAATAATCTCCTGCAGCTGCCCGATATCCGTGGCATTTCTGCTGGCTTCATCCAAACTGTTCTTCTTCACCTTCCGTACAGTCTCTGAAAATGCTTTTTTTCGTTCCTCATTGCTCAGAGTTTCTCCAAGGCTCGCATGAAAAAGTGCGGCTACGGTCTTGTACTGCTCCTCATCAT
The DNA here is from genome assembly GCA_022796015.1 of Hungatella sp. GTDB lineage: Bacteria > Bacillota > Clostridia > Lachnospirales > Lachnospiraceae > UBA3402. The sequence goes on from JAAWHU010000076.1 coordinate 1,342, forward strand.
TGATAAAATGGTTCAGGATTCCTGCCGGATTCACTTCCCCTGCCCTATGGCCTTCAAAGACCATAAGAGCCACCTTATGATAGAGCTCTTCCTTAAAGTCATCAGGAGTGATGACCCCCTCAATCTTGTCAAAAAGTCCCGGTTCTTCTATGAGCCAGGTGAGAAGGAGCCTCTGGGACTTCCTGGGCCCGTCCTCCTTCTCCTTCTTTCTGTCCTGATAGGAAGCCTTCTCCCTCTCTGTCCGAAGGCCGGCCGGCCCCAGCCTGCCTCCCAGATTATGTACCAGCTGCCTCAAATCCTGATAATTGATAAAATACTCTCTGGACACTGCCTGAATATAGTTGTCCCTCTCCAAGGCTTCTCCAAACTCCAAAAGCTTCCTGGCCGTCTCATTGTAAAACCGGGTCTTCTGCTCCGGATCCTCCAGGTTATAGCTCCTTTTGATCACATCAATCTCAAAGAGGAAGCTGTTCCTTGCCTTTTCTATCCTGTCCCGGAACGCCTCCGGCCCCATATGCTTGATGAACTCGTCCGGATCCTTGTAGGGCTCCATATTCAGTACCTTTGCAGAGACTCCCGCTTCTTTTAAGATGGGGATTGCCCGCAGCGCGGCTTTCACTCCCGCCTCGTCGCTGTCATAGGTAAGAACCACCTGATCCGTATACCGCTTAATGAGCCCGGCGTGCTGCAAAGTAAATGCCGTCCCTAAGGATGCCACCGCATTGGTAAATCCCGCCTGATGCATGGCGATCACATCCATATATCCCTCGCAGATCAGCATATATTTTTCCCTGGAGGATCTTGCATAGTTAAGCCCGTAAAGATTCCTGCTCTTGTCGAACAGCCTGGTCTCCGGGGAATTTAGGTATTTGGGAGTGCCATCTCCCATGACCCGTCCGCCGAAGCCGATGACCCGGTTATTCACATCCATAATGGGAAACATGACCCGGTTCCAGAACTTGTCGTGACTCCCTCTCTCCTCCATGGTCACCAAGCCCGTCTCTTTTAAAATCTCATCCTTGTAGCCTTTGCCCCTTAGATACCGGTAAAGGTCGTCGCTGGTCCTGTTGGCAAAGCCCAGCCCGAATCTTCTTATGGTATCGTCACTTAACTCCCTTTTTTTCAGATATTCATACCCCAGCCTCCCCTGAGGGCTTTTCAGCTGATAGTAAAAATAGTTGGCCGCCGCCTTGTTGATCTCAAGAAGCGTACTGCGCAGGTCCGCCTGGGCCCTGGCCTCCTTTGACATCTCCTCCTGGGGGAGGGCGACTCCCGCCCGGTCCGCCAGCGCTTTTAAGGCCTCGGGAAAGGAGTAATTCTCATACTCCATAAGAAAGGTGATCACATTGCCCCCCGCACCGCAGCCAAAACAGTAATACATCTGCTTATCCGGGGATACGGAGAAAGAGGGCGATTTTTCATTGTGGAAGGGACAGAGGCCAAAGTAGCTGCTGCCTTTCTTCTGCAGCTTTACATAGCCAGAGATCATATCCACAATATCATTCTTGGTCCGCACTTCTTCTACGATTTCTTCGGAATAAAACATGAAGCCTCCTTACAGTACTTTCCAGGCCTTGGGAACAAAGAGCTGCTCAAACATGTCTATGGCATAGGGATCGCTCATGCCTGCAATGTAATCGCATACGATCCGTTCCTTCTTCTCCCCCCGCCGTTCCATAAGTTCTAAGTATTCCTTGGGAAGGGTCTCTGCATGCTTCATATAGTACTCATACAAAAACTCCAGCATCCTCTGGGCCTTGCCTTCCTCCTCCTTGGCCACGCTTCCACTGTATACGTGGGCAAACATCCATGCCCTCAGCTCCTTCATAGCCTTCTCCATGGTGGGAGACATGAGGATCTCCGGCCTGCCCTCACTGTTGACAATGATATCATGAATCAGGGTATTGAGCCGTTCTCTCACACTGTGTCCCAGAATATCCGTGTATTCCTTGGGAAGATCCTCTTCTTTAAAAATCCTGGCTCTTATGGCATCATCAATGTCATGGTTTATGTAGGCAATCTTGTCAGAAAGGCGCACGATGCACCCCTCCAGGGTAGAGGGGTGTCCGCTGGTCCTGTGATTTAAGATTCCGTCCCGCACCTCTTTTGTAAGATTCAGTCCCTGTCCGTCCTTCTCCAGCACCTCCACTACCCGGACGCTCTGCTGGTAGTGGGCAAAGCCATGGGTGCACAGCTTGTTGAGGATATCTTCCCCCGAATGGCCGAAGGGTGTGTGGCCCAGATCATGGCCCAGGGCAATGGCCTCAGTCAGGCTTTCATTAAGCCTCAAGGACCTAGCTATGGTCCTGGCAATCTGGGACACCTCCAGGGTATGGGTGAGACGGGTCCGATAATGGTCCCCCTCCGGCGCCAGAAACACCTGAGTCTTGTGCTTCAGCCTGCGGAAGGCTTTGCAGTGCAGAATCCTGTCCCGGTCCCGCTGATATTCCGGGCGGATATCGCAGAGGGACTCTGCCCTGTCCCTTCCTGTCGTATTTTTACTCAAGGCAGCATAGGGACTTAAGTATTGCTCCTCCAGCTGCTCCATGGATTCTCTGATGGTCAAACCTCTCCCCTCCTTGTCTCTTATCCTGTCCGTAAAGTCCTTAACTATATTATATTCCAAAAATTCAAATTTACCACTAAATCTTTTGTGAATTACAAAGAATCGAAAAATAAGGACAGGAGGTGTTCCAAAAGAAACACCTCCTGTCCTTATTCTCTTATTTTGCCTGGTCAAGGCACTGCCTTACGGCCTCCCGAATCCGCTCACTGGTGAGGGTGGCTCCCGTCACCCCATCTACATCCGGGCTGTTCTGCTCCACAATCGCTGCCGGAACCTTCTCAAGAGCCGGCCCGGCAATATTCTCTGTCTCGTGATTGCTTACCACCGTCACCTCACTGATCTTTCCTCCGGCCACAACCACCTGAACCGTCATGTCGCCGCTCTGGCCATCTACGGTTGCTTCATAGGTTCCATCTTTAATGCCGCTCATGTCAAAGGCTTCTACGGCAGCTTCCTTCTTCTCAAAGAGGGCTTCCTCCAGCACAAAGGAGGCCTCCTTCACCGGCTGTCCCTCCTTCAGCTCAAAGTTCACCACATTGCGCCCCGTGATCCGTCCGAATACCACAGGCCCCATAACCCCGGTTCCGCCGGATACGAATTTACCCCAGATGCCGCCGACTACCTCTCCTGCCGCATATAATCCCGGGATCGCCTCCCCTGCTTCATTCACCACCTGCATGTCATTGTTGATGGTGACACCGCCCAGAGTCATTACCACCAGAGCCTTAATAGGCACTGCATAATATTTGTCCCCTTCAATCTTATTTACCGCCACGCTGTAGGCTGTGGGAGTTCCGCTGAAATCACGGCCGAACTCATCGGTTCCTTTGCTCTCCACTGCCTTGTTGTAGGCTTCCACGGTCTCTGTAAGAGCATCGGCGGGAACACCGATGATTTCTGCCAGCTCCTCCAGGGTATCTGCGGACTGAACCAGCTTATGTCCCATGCCCTGCTCCGGCTCATAGTAGTACTCCCACATAAAGGCGGCCTTGTTAGCCTTGAGATCCTCGATAATCTTGTCTGTGAAAATGTTGTATTGCACCGCCCCGGTCTGTTCCTCTAAGGCAGTCTCCCTTGGCACCACTTCATCCAAGGCCTCATTGATAAACCGCTTTCCTTCCTGGTTCACATAGATGCCTCCGGCCTTCCACATATATACATCTCCGATGGCTCCTTTCCCGGGGGCAAACTCCAATCCCATGGGGAAGGTGGGGATGTAGGACAGCTTTTCCTTGTCAACTGCCGCTCCCACAGTCTGCATAATCCGGATTCCCTTGCCGTCTGCACTGTCTGCGCCGCCTACTAAGTACTGGTCCCCATGCTGAGCATACTGGCCCATCATTCTGGGATTGCCGGAATAACCGCCTGTAGCCATGACAATTCCTTTTTTCGCTTTATAGCACACGGTTTTTCCCGAATCGCTGTTATGGCCCACAGCCGTGAGCACCTGCCCTTTCTCGTTGCCTATGAGTTCTGTCACTTCCGTATAATAATCTATGGTAATATTGTCATATGCGGCAATCTCTTTGTCCAAAATCTCATGAACCGCCGATTTGTAGTTGGAAGGATCCATGGCCTTGGGCTTGTAGGTTCTCTGAACCGAGTAAAGCTGATGTTCCGGTGCGAACACACTTTTCTTACCGTTCTGCTCCGAGAAGGTGTACTCGCTGAGTCCGTGATTCCACAGCCATTCGATGGCATCCACATCCTCATCCACAAAGATCTGGATAAGCTCCCTGTTGCCAAGCCCTGCTCCGTTGGACATAATGTCTTCAATATATGATTCCTTTGTATCCTCAATTCCATCCAGCTCCTGGATCACGGTCTCGGCGCCGGACATGGAACCGCTGGTAAAGTTTAGGGAACCGCCTGTCTTGCCAAGCTTCTCAATCACAATAATGCTCTCTGCGCCCTCGTCGGCTGCCGCTATGGCTGCAGACAGGCCGGCGCCTCCGGCTCCTACGATGATCACATCCGCTTCCTTCACCTCATCGTAAGAAGCCTCCCCTTCCTTATCTGCTTCCTTTTCCGCCTCCGTCGTCTCTGCCTCCGTCTGGGACGTCGTAGTCTGCTCCTTAGCCTCCGTGGTCTGGGACGCGGGTGCAGAGGTGGCCTGGGACGAAGCGCCCGATGAGCAGCCGCCGAGAACTACGGATGCTGCCAGTGCAAGTGCCACAACACGTTTTTTCATAAAAATCTCCTCCATCTTTTTATAAAATGTAAAAATTTCTTGTCTTTATTATATCTTTCTTGTAATATAAAGTCATACATTTTTCAATACTAGTTCTGCCAAAATCATTCCCAAGAAAGGAAACCTGCTATGGCCGCAAAATCCCACTTCAGCCTTCTTCCTCCCCTCACCGAGGATGCTCTCTCCCAGGAACTGAAAAAATATACCCTGTCCCTGGTCTCCTTCGGATGCTTCAAATCCAGCAGGGCCAATGCAGAAAAAAATACGACGCTCCCCTACCACAGAATCATCTATGTCACAAGGGGCTCCGTATCCTATAAAATCCACAACACTTCCATGACCTTAGAAAAGGGGGATGTACTCTACACTCCCCCCAATACCATTTACAATGCCGCAAGCTTAAGCGAAGAAATCCTTCCTGAGTTTCTCTATCTGTATTTTCAGGTGCTCCCCCACCATGAAGAACAGAATTTCATCCGCATGATGGAAACCTCCTTAAAGATTCGGGTATTCCATGCCCTCCGGTCCCCTGTGGAGTTTTATTTCTGTACCATCGAGGAGGAATACGCAGGCAAGCGCCCCGGGTACTACCACAAAATTCACAGCTACCTTATGCTTCTCATTATGGAGCTTCTGCGCAGAAAGGATTTCCGTCCAGGTGAACAGCCGTTTTTAAAGCCTGTTCCCGGCACGGACCTTGTTCTCAACAAGGCCACCAGCTACATTGCCGCCAACATTGGGGAGCCTTTGCGGATTTCCCAGATCAGCCATGCCTGCGGTGTCAGTGAAAGCTATCTCTACAAAATCTTTTCTGCCGGGCTTGGCCTGTCTCCAAAGGAATATATCTTAAGCTGCAAGATGGAATATGCCGCCCGAATGCTCAAGGAGGACCGGATGACCATCACCCAGATCGCCAGGGAGCTTGGATTTTCCAATGCCAACCATTTCTCCAACGCCTTTTTTAAGGTCATGGGGGTAAGGCCCTCCCGATACCTTTCCGATTCTAACGGATAAATGTTTTTGTCTTTGATTTGGGCACCAGGGCCTTGTAGCCCAAGCATTCCCCGGTGTCAGGATCCTTGGCGCAGCACCGCCTCCACAGCCGCAGGACCTCCATATGGTTCATCCCTGTGGCACAAAAGATTTCCCTGGCGCTGCCGCCTTTTCTGTAGAGCTCCACGGCTCTCCTTCTGATTCGGTAAACGCACCGCGCTGAAAGGGTGAGTTCTTCCTCATTTACTTCCTTCCACTGACTCTCTATTTTCTCCATCCGAACCCTCTCCCATCTTCTCCTCTGCCTTTTTCTCCGGTTCTTCTGTGCCCTTCTTTTCCTCCCCTTCTATCTTCCTATCCTCCCTCTCTTCTGTCTCCGTCTCCATGGCCGGCGCTGCTTTTTTCTTCTTTTTTCCATGGACTGCAGCAATCCACAGGGCGGCCAGTATGAAGACGGCGCCTCCTGCTGCCAGCCATGCCATAAGCCCCTTCTTTGGCCTTAAGATCACGATTTCTCCCGGTTTTTCCATATCAAATACCAGGTACGAGCCGTCCCATCTGCTGTCTGCAATCCGGATCTGGCCATTCTCCACAATCCCTACAGCCGAATCCCTGGGACATCCTTCTGCCAGTACATGAACCCGGATCCCCTGATGCAAAGGAGCCCCCTCCGGCTGAACAACGGAATATGCACAGACTCTGGCTGCCTCATATCCCTCCAGAGTCACAGCCTTAAGGCTCTCCGGCGCCTTCTCCTCCAGAATCAGGCTGGTTCCCGGATAGAAGTCGGACTCTGCCAGCATTATGGGCATCTTATCCTGGGAAGATGCGATGGTGGTGTTCCACGCCCTGTAGATGGCACGAACCTTTTCATTTCCCCTGATACAGGACAGATCCTTTTTCTCCCAGACATAGTAATATCCGTCCTTTTTTGGCACCTGGGGAATCTGGCTGTCTGCCACGCTGCCTCCATACTGGCAGTAAACCGTCTTAAGGATTTCATCCTCCACAAGAAATTCCACAGACAGCCGCCCGAACTCCTCCGGTACCTCCTCCAGATTCCAGAAGGCTTCGTAGGCAAGGCCCTCCGCCTGCCCTTCAAAGGTAATGCCGTCAACGGCGCCTATGCCTTCCTCCACATAGAGATTGCCCTCAATGATTCCTTCCTCATCCACATTACCGGCCACGGTTCCTATGCACTCTCCTACATCCCCTGTAAAAGACACCATGGAATAGTTGTCAAGAATATCCGTCCCCCAGCCGGCGATCCCTCCGGCGTAGTCGTTGGCTCCAATGGTGCACATGTTGTAATTGCCTCTCAGGACGTAAGCGCTGCTTCCCGTGATTCCTCCGGCATAATTGCCATCCTCGGTTCTGATATCACCATAATTCTGATTCCTCACCAGGGCTCCCAGATTGGCTTTTCCGGCAATCCCTCCGGCATAATCGTTTTTCACCTCCACCTGCTGTCTGTTGATGCAGCCTGACACAATGGCCCTGAGATTGCGGGTCGCATTCAGGCTCCGCTCTTCGTCCGCCTCCAGATCCTGCTCCGGGTCCAGACTGGTCTCCATGCCGATGATTCCCACAATGCCCCCTGCCTGGTAATCTGCCCGGACATATCCCTGGTTCACACATCCGCTTATGACTCCATCCTCCAGCTCCCCAATCTCCGTGTCCGACACATCCTCGAACAAATCCCGATCCTCCCTTGCCCGATCCACGCCGTCAGCAACCGTGCTTCGGATCTCGTCAATTTGGTTCTGAATCTCGTCCCTCTGGTTCCGAATCCGAGCCCTGCTGTCCTTTAAATTGTCCGTAAGGGCATCCATATCCCCATAAAGCACATCCAGCTCTGATGTCAGTTCGTCGTCCATGGTTTCCATATCATTTTTTATTCTGTCCCTGTTCATGCGGATCACATCCAGCAAGGAATTGGTCTCCACCTGAAGATTCTCCAAGTCGTCCCCAAATTCCTCCACACCTGCCGCGGCATCCTTCGGCCCGTGGACTGCCAGATAGTTCAAGTCCGCCTGGAGGCTTTCCCCGTACTCGGCCATCTGCTCCAGCTGCCTGCGGCGCTGCTCCAGCCATTCCTTCAGGGCCTGGGCATCTCCCAGATCCCCATCATAGCCCTTCTTCATCTCCTCTCTCAGCTTCTTCATCTGCTTCATGGTCTCCTGGGCAGAGCGGTAGCGAATGCCGGTCTCCCCTGTGGCCAGCTCCAGATCCATGTGGTCTAACAGACGCTGAATCTCATCTAAAGACTGATCCGCCTCCCTCTCAAACTGATTGCCGTCCTCTTTATACAGATCCTTATAAAATCTTCCGATCTCTCTTATTCTGCCAAGCTGGTCATCGATCCGGTCAAGGTTGCCTGTGGCAGTATCCCCTGCCTCCTCAATAAGCCGGGACATGGAATCCCCCATGCCGGACAGCTCATCCATCTGGTTCTCCAGGCTCTGAAACATATCCTCCTCATATTTCACTGTGAGATATGGTTCAAACTGGCCGGTGATTCCTCCCACATCCTTTCTTCCCTGAACCCTTCCGTAGTTGACGGAACCGTCTATTCGCCCGCTCTGGCGTCCGGCGATACCTCCCAGATTGTAACCCACGTGAGGATATCCTACGGTGCCATGGTTGGTGCAGTTTCTGATGATTCCTAAAGACAGGCCGGCAATGCCCCCGGCGTCATTGACTCTCTCCACCCGGAGATTCTCCTCTAAGTCGATGGTGCTGAACTGAATCTGTCCTCCATCCTCCTTATTCTCCTGATCCGTGGCATTGATCTCTCCCTTGTTGGCACAGTTCTCAATAAGGCCTTCATTGTACCCGGCAATACCGCCGGTCTTTAAATTGCCTGTAAGGACAGCCTGGTTTTCACAGTCTCTTATGACCCCTGTCTTCCCATTGTATCCTGCAATGCCTCCCAATGCCTCCTGGGCCGTAATCTGCCCTGTGAAGGTGCAGTTTTCCACAAGGCCCCGGTTGACTCCCGCAATACCGCCGATATTCTTCCTGCTTCCCTGGGGGCACAGGGTTCCGTGCACCCGGAGATTTTTCACCTGGGCCCCTTCCTGCACATACCTAAATATTCCAAGGTCAGAACCTGTATCGTCTATGGACACCCCGATAATCCCATGGCCTCCTCCGTCAAAGCTTCCTGCAAACACAGGGATCGGTTGGAATTCCACCCCCTGAAGGTTCAAGTCCGCCTCCAGGACGAACCGTTTCCCCTTGGAATAGCCTTCCGTCACACAGCTGCGGCTGAATGCAAGAAAATCCTCTGTGGTGCGGATTGCTATCTCTTCCCGGCCTGTCGTCTCCTCCTCCGGCGCTCCCCAGACTTCTATCTGTCCCATGCCTGTGCCCCCGCCAAAGATCACTCCCCCGCCGGATGCCATCATGGCGGCGGCAAGGAAAAGCGCGGCCCTTCTCTTCAGCCTTAAGGTTTTCTTTCTCATGCCTGTTCCTCCTTTTCCTGTCCCAGCTTCACTGCCTTTGTCAATTCCGTCTTATCGATGAGCTTATCGCCCAAAAGCAAAAGCTGAGGCAGCACAGTCATAACCAGAATAATGGAAATCAAAGTTCCTCTTCCCAGCACCTTGCCCAAAGATGCAATCACTGCATTGTTGGTCAGATATCCGATGACAAAACCGGCGCTGGTAAGAATGGTTCCCGATGTGATAATAGTGGGGAAGGACTGGTTGAGGGCCTCCACCACGGTTTCCTTCCGGTCCGGCATGGAACTGCGCAGATCCAGATACCGGCTGGTAATCACGATGGCATAATCGATGGTCGCGCCCATCTGAATGGAGCTTACCACCAGATAGCTTAAGAAATACATGGTGCTGTCCGTCAAGTAGGGCATGGAGAAATTGATCCAGATACTTCCCTGAATGGTCAGCACCAGCAAAAAGGGAAGCCCTGCGGACTGGAAGGTAAATAACAGGATCAGGCCTACAAACAGAGCCGTCAGGACGCTGATAATCACATTGTCCCTCTCAAAGGAGCTGCTCAGATCATAATTGCTGGTGGCGTCTCCCACCACATACACCTCGTCATAATAATCCAGGGCAATATTCCGGATTCGGTCGATGGTGGCAAAGGTCTCCTCCCCTTCTACCGCCCCCTTTAACTGAAAGACAAGCCGGTCATATTCCTCCCCCTCCAGCTGCTCCCTGGCATCGCAGACCGCATGATAGAGATCATCAATCTCCTCCGACATGTCCTCGTCAAATTCCAGGCCGCCGTTCTCCTTCTGGGCATAGATAAAGTCGATCATGTCAATGATGGACACCCGGTAGTCCTCCAAATTCTTCATAAAGGCGCTGTACTGCTCCTGCTTAATGGCATAAAACTGATACAGAATCCGAACCAGGCCCAGGTCCACCCCGGCAACCTCGGAAAACTCCCGCGGACTTAACCGGTCCACCAGAATGTACTTGCCATCCTCACTGACCTCCACATTGGCAAGGCCCAGAGCCGTATCCACCTCTTCCATGGCCTCAAGGCGTTTTAAAATCTTCCCCTCTTTCTCATAGTCGCCTTTCGGTATCACAATAGCCATGGTATTGGTCACGCCAAAGGTCTCCTCGATGCGCTCCTTGGAAGCCATAAATTCATTTTTTTTGCTGGACTCAATGGAATTAATATCATATATGTAAGGACATTTTCCCGCATAAATACCGGCCGCCGCCACAATGGCCAAAAATACCGGCATTCCCACATAGCGCAGCTTTACCACCAGCTTTCCCCAGAAATTAATGGTGGGAACAAAGTTCTGATGAACCGTCCTGTCTATGGCCCCGGAAAACATGACGATAAGGGCCGGCATCAGAAGGAATACGGTGAGAAGGCTGATTATAATAGCCTTTGTCAGAACGCTTCCCAGATCCATACCGATTCCAAACTGCATAAACATCAGGGCAATCATACCGGATACAGTGGTAAGGCTGCTGGAGGAAATCTCAGGAATGGCCTTGCTTAAGGCGATGGTGAGAGCCTCTATGGTTTCCTTAGTCTCATGCTCCTCCATAAACCGATGGAACAAAATAATGGCATAGTCGATGGCAAGCGCCAGCTGCAGCACGGCGCCCACTGCGTTGGTCACAAAGGAAATCTCCCCGAACCAGTAGTTGGTCCCCATATTCAGAAGGGCCGCCACACCAAAGACCGCCAGAAATATCACGATCTCCATATAGGTCTTGGAGGTAAATAACAGCACCACCAGAATAATGAAAATTACGATGACCACAATCACCTGCATATCCGCCTTCAGGGAAGCCGCATCATCCTTATCCACAGTGGTATACACGTAGGAAGAATAGCCCTCAAGGACCTGCCGCACCTGTACCATGGCGCTCTGAGACAGCTGCGTGTCCTCCTCCTCGTCAAAGGTAAGGGTGTAGAGGGCGCTTGCGTCCCTGTAATAATCGCCTCTGTCGTCACTGTCATAGAGGTCGTCATCCTCGTCGTAGAAAGACACTGCGGAGATCCCCTTGATCTCCTCCAGCTCCCTGCCTAACCCTAAGGCTTTCTCATAAGTAATGTTGCTGACCAGTATCTTTGCCGACCCAAAGGTGGTAAACTCTCTCTCCATAATATCCAGGCCCTGCCTGGTCTCTGTGCTCTCCGGAAGATATTCCGTGAGATCGTTGATTACCCCCACCTTAGGAATAGAAATCACACTGTAGATACACGCAAGGGCAAAGAGTGCAATAAACGCTTTCCGCTTATTGACAATGAAGGCCGAAAGCTTCAGCATGAAGTTGTCAGAAGTTTTTCTCTCTTCCATCTGTCCCAAATCCTCTCATAATCATGAATGTTAAAACTTCGTTACTTGCCATATTATGCACAATTATGGTAAAATACTCAAGAATCAGTTTCCTGTCTCTGTGTCAAATGAGACAGATTAAGAAAAACTGTCTACTTTTATACAAAAAAGGAGTTTTGTTTTGAATACTTCTGGAGATAAAAAAGAGAAACTATCAACCCGGCGCACCTACCTTCTTTTAAGCCGCTCCCTCTTTGCCCTTCTGGAGGACACGCCTTTTGAGAAGATTTCCTTAACTCAGCTGTGTGACCACTCCATGGTGCCCCGCTCCACTTTTTACCGGTATTTTGAGGACAAGTATGATCTTCTCTACTACTGCCTTCAGACTTTTTTTGACGATGCGGATCTGGATGAGGATGTGGTCTACCTAAGGGACGGCAAATCCAAGAAATTTGTGACAAAGCTGATTATGGTCATGGATAAAAATAAAGAAGCCTTCCGAAAAATCTGGAAGACCAATAAGGGGGGAATCTTTATGGATATCCTTCGTGATTACCTGATTCAGGTATTAAACCAGAAATTGGACGAGCTGACCAGAACCGGCCACAGACTTAAGATCAGCCAGACCGTGTTTACCTATCTGCTGGCTGATCTCTATATGAGTATGGGGAAATGTTATCTGGAGCTGGAGGAGGGAATCCAGGCAGAAGAGTTTGTGGAGCAGGCGTGCAGGTTTGTGGAGAAAGGGTTTTTTGGCGATTAACAATGGGCCCTTCCTATAATTCCAGGTCTAAGATCTGCACATATTGCTGCCCGGAGTGAATATCCCGTTCATGGCGGGAGCCCTGGGGATAAGGTCTGGGCATAGAAATTTTAATTACATGTAAGGCAGGGATGTCAAAACGTCTTACTGCCTCTGCATTTGTTTTGAAAATACCTGCTATGGATTCGGGACTCAAGGCTTCTGATTTACCTATCTGATCGTAGGCAGCGTCACTGCCGCAGAAAATATCAATCGTCATCCAGAAAGGTCCCGCATTTTTTGAGCGGATGTAGTTTGCTCTTTCCCCTAATGTCATGTCATCATCTCCGTTTCTATATGAAATAATTCCATGGGATCTTCCACTTTCACCACATGGTGAAGCATAAACTCATAAACCGGCCCCCGCTCCATCTCCGCCGGAGAAAAGATAAAGGCAAAGGTGGGAAGCTGCTCCTCAGGCTCTATGGGAAAATGCAGCAGATATGGATTGTAAATTTTGGCAATTCTTGTGGCCTGCTCCTGACTCTGGGCCGTTACAGTCATCACAACTCCTATTTCATTGGGCACATACCCGGCCTTCGGACAGGCGCCGGAGACACCATTCCAGCCATACATTTTAAAATCAATGTCATAAGATGACCGCTCAATATGAAAATGATCCAGTTTTCTCTCCACATACGTCTCCAGCCGCGACAGCCATGCCTGAGGATTTTTTAAAATGCGCCGATCCCGAATTCCCACAATGGTCACGGTCTGATATCCCGTATGGGCGGCTCCCTCCAGTTTTATTGTGTAGGGCATATGGGTAAAGGTACTCCCCCAAACTCTTACCCGGCGCTCATCCAATTCCTCATAGACAGCTGTCTTTGTATTCAGTATTCCTAAGGGCTCTCTTAAGCAGTACGGATCGGCATTCTCATAAAGCATATGGGACGAGACGGAGTAGGCCGTGCACCGGCTGTCTAAAGAAGTTGGCTCAATGGTAAATCCCTTCTCATCAAAGGTTAGAAAAACGCCTCCCCCTGTGGGATTGGTCGTGCACAGCGCACCACATTCCGCAATCTTCGCTCCATGCCACGCGCCGGCCTCATTGCACCCTCTCATCAGGGGGATGGCAGCAATAATGGCTGTATCCGTCGCCCTTCCGCAGATCACAATATCCGCTCCCTGCCCTAAGGCTTCTCTAAAGGCCTCCGCCCCTGCCAGCCCTACAATATTTGTGCATTTCTCAAATACCTGCTCGTCTATGGGCTTTGCCCCTTCTAAGGGAATTATCTGGTGATTCCGATATTTTTCCTTTATCTTCTCAGGCTGCTGCTGGCAATAGATTTTGGCCGCTTTCATCTGGATCTTCTCTTCCCTGCAGATTTCCCGGCAGAGTTCGCACAGGCTGTCCACTCCGGAATCCGTTCCGCAGGTTCCTGCAGACCCTACCATGACCGGTATATTCCTCTGATGTCCTGCAAGAATCATCCGCCTCAAATCCTCTTTTACACTGTCTTTCGCATATTTCCCCTTCCCTGTTCCCAGATAATAGGGGCCGGAATCCGTAGAGCCTGCATCACAGACAATAGCATCTGGTTTCATCTCAACTCCCCTTATAAAGGATTCCTCCAAAATTCCGGTTCCCAAAGCACCATAAGGCACAAAAATCCTGCATGCTTTCATATTTTTCTTGATCTCCCTTCCATCCCTTCTCACTGTTTTTGAAGAATCTCCTCAAAAAATGCCTCCGCATAAGGAATCATTTTCATCCCCTCATGCCGAACCCCGGGAACTTTTATCATGCGAACATTCAACCCATATTCCTGATAGTTACGGTAAAGAGACTCCATTCCCTCCACCCGGTTTTTCCCGTATTTCCCTGCCTTCTCCAAAAATGTGGCATCATTGGAGTAGTCGATGGCTTCTGTGTCGTTCTCTCCTATAAGCAAAAGCACAGGCACTGTCTTTAACTGTTCAAGTCTCAGAGATATTTTAAACTGCTCCTCAAAATCCCGCACCCCGGCATACCAGTCCTCCTCAAAATCCAGATAGGTAATCCGCCCCGGCGCTCCGCATCCTACCGCCAGAATCCTCTCCGGATGGAGATAAAACATTCTGTGTACGAATTGGCCTCCTCCTGAAAAACCATAAAGTAAAAATCGTTCTTCCGTAATATCAAAGGTTTCTCTGACTTCATCTACCATGTCCAATAAAATTTCATCAAAGCGCATATGATGAAATTTTATAAATTTGTAATTATGAATATCTTCCCGATCAATAATTCCCGCAGGGAATAACGGCGCCAGAATCAATGTGTTCGTCTCATCTGCAAATTTTATAAAACGGTCTTTCAGCTCCTTTGCGCCTCGTGCCGTCCCGTGAACCACCACAGCGATCCTGCAGGAATGCCCCGTTTCCGGCCGAAACCCCTCAGGCAGATAAAGATAATAAGAACAGCAAGGATCAAGACGCGCAGCCCGTATAATAGGCGCTTTTTTCGTCCCCGCTCCCATAAGTGCCGTATTCTTCCAATTCCAATCCATAGATCTAAGACTCCTTTCCCTCTAGACAAAGAATTTTACCGTAATACAAGTAGCCAGAACAGCAATCCATGATATGGCTGTCACCCACTTCCAGCCGTATTTAATGACATCTCCCATCTCATATCCCATCATTCCGCAACTGATATGGTTGGCAGCTACCAGAGGCGACATGGAAACAGAGACGCCGCTTGGCACAAGGATAACCGCGGCAGCCAGCAGAGGATCTACGCCAAATTGCCCGCACATACCTACAATAACCGGAAGCAGCCCCTGATAGTAAGCACCCGTTCCCAATGCCATCAAAAGAGGTGTTGAAAATAATGCGATTATCACGAAAACATAGGGGCCCATGGCCGCCGGAATCATACTTACCACCATCTCTGCCAGCGCATCTACAAACCCTCCCTCCTGCATAACTCCGATGAGTACTCCCACACTCATGACATTGAGAACCATGTTCAGAACATTCGGACTGAATCCTTTGATTTTCTTATTCTGCTCTTGTTTACTGCGGTAATTGGCCAGCAAAGCTATGGATGTAAAAATCATAAAGGTAAAACCGGAATTCATAATGCCAAGAACAAGAAATATCACCAGGGTAATGGTCAGCGCCATGTTAAATACAAACCAGCCTTTGCTTCTCATACTATTGTATTTCATGAAGGATATAATCTTTACAATACAGGGTTTGCGTTAGGAATTCTTTCGGCTTTCTTTTATGCAATATTTAGATTTGCTGGATATTTTCTTTATTTACATTTCAAATGTTTTCCCCTTTCCAGGTCTCC
>JAAWHU010000077.1 GCA_022796015.1 Hungatella sp.
CATTTTCGTATTTTTGTCAAGCACTTTTGGGATTTTTTATAAAAATTTAGTAGACCCCTATAGCAGAATCTAGCCTAATGCTTAACTAACTGACATTGTCTGTGAACAGTAACGATGGTAACCATTTATTTTTTTACAAATGTGTTAAATATATTGCTTTTTTGTTCTAAAAGTATTAATATGTATATTAGAAGCAGATGTTATATACAAAATCTATGCTTAATTTGATATGCAGGGAGAGAAGATTATGTTTGGTTCAAAGAAAAAAAGTGATACCGCAATTAACACAAGTATCATCAACACCATTATAGGTAATAATTCCAAGATTGAGGGTGTCCTCAGCGCTTCGGAATCCACCAGGATCGATGGTCTTCTGGAGGGGAAGATTGTCTCTGAAAGCTCTGTTATTGTAGGAGAAAGCGGAAAAGTATGCGGCGATATTACCGCTGTGGAGATCCTGGTGGCAGGAACCGTATACGGCAACCTTGTGGCAAAAGAACGGATCGAGATGACCAGCACCGGACGGGTTCTGGGTGATCTGATTACCAAGACTCTTGTGATTGACGAAGGCGCCTCCTTCAAAGGAAATTGTACCATGGATGTAATGGGAGAGAACAGCCAGTCCCAGATTTCCACGTCATCAAATATACATACTCCCCAAGAGAATACCAGAGAGGAGAAACAGAACAAGCACAAAAAAGAGGAACCTGCAAAGGAGAACAACGCTTAATTCTGTATAAAAAGGAGAATGGTTTTATAAATGAAATGGAAACGATTTAAAAAGGAACGCATTTCCCTGAATTATACAATTATGCTGCTTCCTCACTCTCAGAAGAAACCCATACATTTTAAAACTCCGGTATGGACGTTCGGCCTGATTATCCTGGGGCTTATGATTCTTTCTGGTACATGCTTGTTTTTTGCCGGCTCCCGCGTCCAGTTAAAGCAGGTTCAGCTGGAAAAGGAGCAGCTGGAGGAGGAAAAAGAAAATCTAGAGCAGGAATGGCAGCTTTTGGCGGCCCAGAAGCAGCAGGCAGATGATGAGAACGAATCCTTAAGGCAGGCCCGCAGGGTTCAGGAGCAGGAGCTTAAGGAGCTTGAGCAAAGAACAAAGGATACCATAGATGAGCTTGAGGAGCTTGTAGAACGGGAGAAGCAGATCCGCCAGGAACTGGGACTTGAATCGGAGCCTGACCATGGGGAGCAGGGAGAAGAGAGCACGCAGGACGAAGCACAGACAGAAACCATTGGTTCTGAGGAAAGGGATGTGATGACTGCACAGATGGTTCCCACCATCAGCAGAACCGAGCGGAACCTAAGCTTTCTTTCCATTCAGTCGGAGCTGAGTTATCTCCAGAACAGCCTCTCGGAAGTATCAGGACAGTATGACAAATATATCAATACCATAGAAGCCCAGAAGGAAGCCGAAGCCGCAGAAGCCGCCAGAAAGAAGGCACTGAGGGGTAACATTGTCTCCAGTGCTCTCCAATATGTAGGCAATTCCTATGTATATGGAGGGAACGATCCCAACACAGGAGTCGACTGTTCCGGCTTCACCAGGTATGTATTGGGACATGTAGCGGGAGTGTATCTGAATCGCACCGCCGCTGCCCAGTCTGCCCAGGGAAGGTCGGTAACTGCAGAGGAGGCAAGGCCGGGAGATCTGGTCTTTTACAGCAGCGGAGGCCATGTGGATCATGTAGCTATCTATATCGGCGACGGCAGAATCGTCCATGCGTCTAATGAAAGAACCGGTATTATTACTTCCGATATGTACTATCGTACTCCGGCCCGCATTGCCAATGTCCTCGGGGATTAAACCCGAAGAGGAAATGGGCACGACAAACGAAAAGGAATTTTTTGGTTGACAACCTGACCAAAAGGTGTTATTATATGACAGTATGCCGCACAATGAGGTTTAAAAGCTCCTTTAGGACACCATAATTGGCGAGTAATGATGACAGGAGGTGCCATTATGTACGCGATTATTGCAACAGGTGGTAAGCAGTACAAAGTTGAGGAAGGCGATATCATCCGGGTTGAGAAGCTTGGTGTGGAAGCCGGAGAGACTGTTACTTTTGACCAGGTACTTGCAGTAAACAACGGAGAACTGAACATCGGATGTCCCACAGTAGCCGGAGCAACCGTATCAGCAACTGTTGTAAAAGAGGGCAAGGGTAAAAAAGTGATCGTATACAAATATAAGAGAAAGACCGGATATCACAAGAAGAACGGCCACAGACAGCTCTTTACTCAGGTTAAGATCGATAAGATCAACGCTTAATATGATTCATGTAACCGTATTGAACGATTTAGAACAAGGGTATGTGGGCATTGACATGTCCGGACATGCCGGTTATGCAGACGATTATCAGGAAGGACAGGAGCTTGTGTGCGCCGCTGTATCTGCGCTGACCTTGAATATGGCTAACTCCGTAGAGTATTTTACGGAAGACCTATTTGAGGCACAGGAAGATGAAACAGCCGGGCAGTTCCGGTTTCGGTTTTCGTCCAACATTAGTTCCGAATCAAAACTTCTTATGAACTCTTTTATTTATGGACTTTTGAATATTGAAGAGACATACGGAGAACCATATATTAAAATTTGCTTTAAGGAGGTGTAAGTGATGTTTAAGATGAACCTTCAGTTATTCGCTCATAAAAAGGGAGTTGGTTCCACAAAGAACGGCAGAGATTCTGAGGCCAAGAGACTGGGTGCCAAGAGAGCTGACGGACAGTTTGTTCTGGCCGGCAACATTCTCTACAGACAGAGAGGAACCAAGATCCATCCAGGTATCAATGTAGGCCGCGGAGGCGATGATACATTATACGCCAAAGCAGATGGCATTGTAAGATTTGAGAGACTAGGCAGAGACAGGAAACAGGTTTCTGTATATCCAAAAACAATCAATGAGTAATCCTATGGCTTCATACCTTCGCAGTATGAAGCCTTTTGCTATGAAAGACAAGTTATCAAAAGTTTCATGAAAGGTTACGGTGAGTAATGTTTGCAGATCGTGCAAAAATATTTATAAAGTCAGGGAAAGGCGGCGATGGACATGTAAGCTTCCGCCGTGAATTGTATGTTCCCGCAGGCGGCCCTGATGGCGGCGATGGCGGCAAAGGCGGCGATATTGTCTTTGAAGTTGATGATGGTTTAAATACCTTGTCTGATTTCAGGCAAGTTCACAAATATATTGCAAAAAGCGGGGAACCCGGCGGAAAGAGACGGTGCCACGGCGCAAGTGCCAAGGATCTGGTCATCAAAGTTCCTGAGGGGACCGTTATTAAAGATTTTGAGAGCGGAAAAGTAATTGCAGACATGTCCGGTGATAACCGCAGGGAGGTCGTTTTAAAGGGAGGAAAAGGCGGCCTGGGCAACATGCATTACGCCACATCCACCATGCAGGCTCCCAAGTATGCGCAGCCGGGCCAGGAAAGCCAGGAACTGTGGGTTACCCTGGAGCTAAAGGTGATCGCAGATGTGGGGCTGGTGGGATTTCCAAATGTGGGCAAATCCACCTTACTTTCCCGGGTCAGCAATGCCAGGCCAAAGATTGCCAACTACCATTTTACCACATTGAATCCCCACTTAGGAGTTGTGGATTTGGGAGATGGGGCTGGCTTTGTTATGGCCGATATTCCAGGTCTTATTGAGGGTGCTTCCCAGGGAGTAGGGTTAGGTCATGATTTTCTCCGCCATATTGAGAGGACTAAGGTGTTAATTCACGTGGTGGATGCCGCATCTACGGAAGGAAGAGACCCCATTGAAGATATCCATGCTATCAAAAAGGAATTGATCGCCTACAATCCGGAGCTGGAGCAGCGCCCCCAGGTCATTGCCGCCAATAAAACTGACGCTGTCTATGAAGACGGCCAGGATCCTGTGGAGAGAATCCGCCAGGCCTTCGAGAAGGATGGAATCAAGGTATATCCGATTTCTGCTGTAAGCGGAAAAGGGGTGAAGGAACTTCTTTATGGCGTCTATGAGATTCTAAAGTATTTGGACAGGAAACCGGTTGTGTTTGAAAAAGAATTTGATATCAGTTCTCTTGGGGCAGGCGGCAATCTGCCTTATTCTGTGGATCGCAATGATGCGGGAGAGTTTGTGGTAGAAGGCCCCAAGATTGAAAAAATGCTGGGCTACACCAACTTAGAGTCGGAAAAGGGATTTGTATTTTTCCAGAATTTCCTGAAAGAACAGGGGATCCTGGAGGAGCTTGAAAAGGCCGGCATTCAAGAAGGCGATACCGTGCGGATGTATGGCCTGGCTTTCGATTATTACAAATGATGAGTATTAGGGAAAGGAGTTATATATGACTACAAAGCAGAGGGCTTATTTAAAGGGCCTTGCCATGACTATGGAGCCGATTTTTCAGATTGGAAAATCCAGCTTGACTCCAGAGCTTACTGCGGCAGTCGGTGAAGCGTTGGATGCAAGGGAGCTGATTAAAATTAGTGTCCTGAAAAATTGCATGGACGATGGAAGAGAACTGGCTGTAATCCTGGCAGAGCGGACCCACTCGGAGGTAGTCCAGGTGATTGGAAAGAAGATTGTTCTTTACAAACAGGCTAAGGACGAAAAAAAGAGAAAAATTGTTCTTCCTTAACAAGGAGGCTTTCGGCTTATGACAACGATTGGGATAATGGGCGGTACCTTTGATCCGATTCATATAGGTCATCTGCTGTTAGGAAGACAAGCCTACCAGGAATATGGTCTGGATTCTGTATGGTTTATGCCATCGGGACAGCCGCCTCATAAAAAGGAACGGCATGTCAGTAGCGCAGAGGATCGCTGTGCCATGGTAAAACTGGCTATCCAGGGGGAGCCTGGATTTGTATTTTCGGATTTTGAGGTTTTAAGAGAGGGGAATACCTACACTGCCAAGACCATGAAGCTTTTAAACGATGCTTATTCGGATCATCGGTTCTATTACATCATCGGAGCTGATTCCTTATATGAGATCGAAAGCTGGTATCATCCAGAGGAAGTACTGGCCAGCGTCCCCTTTTTGGCCGCCAGGCGGGAGTATGAGAGAGAACACAGGTCATTTGACCGTCAGATCGCATATCTAAAGGACCGTTATGGAGCACAGATTCATGTACTTCACTGCAATGAGATGGATATCTCGTCAGCCCAGATTCGCCGGGCCGCCGCCCATGGACTTCCCATTGACGATTATGTTCCCAAAGCAGTGAGAGAGTATATTGACCTTCATGGTTTATATCAGTTATAATAAGAATAATAGATTAATTTGCCAGAGGGGTGGATTTTATGGATTCTCATATAACAAAGCTAAGAAAACGATTAAAATCAAAGTTGAATCCTTCGCGATATGAGCATTCTTTAAGTGTTTCCTTTACCTGTATCTGTCTTGCCATGAGGTATGGATATCCCTTGGATAAGGCGGAGTTGGCCGGTCTGATGCATGACTGCGCCAAATGTTATACAGATAGCGAGATCTTAAAATCTTGTGAAAAGCATAAGATTCCCGTATCTGAGGCAGAGCAATCTGCACCGGCGGTTCTTCATGCCAGATATGGAGCATGGCTTGCAAAAAAACGATATGGTATTGAGGATGCCGAGATCTTAGAAGCCATAGCCTGCCACACCACAGGAAAACGGGATATGGGAACTCTGGACAAGATTCTGTATGTCGCCGATTATATTGAGGCAAGAAGAGATAAGGCTCAGAATCTGCCTGCCATGAGGAAATTGGCCTTTGAAGACCTGGATGAGGCACTTTATCAGATTATGAAAGGTACTTTGGACTATCTCACGAAAAAAGGAGGCCGTCTGGATCCTATGACTGCAGAGGCATTTTCCTATTATGACAAAAGACGCAACGAACAGGCAGCTATAAGTTAAATAAGAAAATAAGGGGGTTCAATTATGTCTAACTCATTAGAAATGGTAAAACTGGCAAAAAAAGCCTTGGAAGACAAGAAGGCCCAGAATATTAAGATAATTGATATTCGGGAAGTAACCGTAATTGCAGATTATTTTCTGATCGCCGATGGCTCCAACCCAAATCAAGTACAAGCCATGGTAGACAATGTGGAGGAAGTTCTTGGAAAAGCCGGATATGAGTGCCGGCAGATCGAAGGGTACGGGGCCGGCGGCTGGGTTCTCATGGATTACAGCGACATTATTGTTCACGCTTTTTGCAGGGAAGACCGCCTGTTCTACGATCTGGAACGTATCTGGAGGGATGGAAAATTATTAGAGCCGGAGGAACTGGACATCTAAACCTATTATGGCAGACAGCAATGGAGTGGAATCACTTGAGAACATGAGTGATCCCACTCTTTTTTCTATTATGGCCTTGTCTGTTAATAGTGCTTCCTCATCTTGTTCCAGGGCCTGCAGAATTACCGAATCTGCAGTACACCCCCCTGTGTCCTCTTAACCGCCATGGTTCACTGCAATCTAATTAACATAATATATTTATGTAAACTACAAGCAAAGTTCTATTGAAATATCTATTTGAAACTTATAAATTTGTTATAAATTTCAACCTTATGGACTTAAAGCCTACATCATACGGACTAACCCGATGACGACTCCCAGTATCTGTACCTCATCTACAATAATGGGGTCTAAGGCTTCGTTCTCCGGCTGAAGACGGTAGTGGCCGTTCTCCTTATAGAAACGCTTAACCGTAGCGGAATCTTCGATCAGAGCCACCACGATCTCGCCGTTATGGGCATATTCCTGCTGTTTGACGATAATCTGGTCGCCATCAAAAATACCCGCATCAATCATACTTTCTCCCTTTACCCGGAGCATAAAGGTCTGTACATTGGGTAAAAGCTCAACGGGAATGGGAAAATAATTCTCAATATTCTCCTCTGCCAGAATCGGCTGGCCGGCGGCAACAGTACCGATCATGGGAACGTTCACCAGCTCACGCCGAGTGAGATTAAAGCAGTCATCAATAATCTCAATGGTTCTTGGCTTAGTGGGATCCCGACGGATATACCCGTTTTTTTCCAAGGTCTCCAGATGGGAGTGAACCGATGAGGTGGACTTTAACCGCACAGCTTCGCAGATCTCCCTAACTGACGGCGGATAGCCTTTTCTCAAAATGGTGTCTTTTATATATTCTAAAATCTCCTGCTGTTTTGCCGTAATCTTACCTTGTGCCATATATTGGTCCTCCAAACAGAACATGTATTCTTTTCTACTATATATAGTAACATATGTTCGAGGAAAATGCAAACCTTTGTTCGGAAAATCTTCAGAAAAACCAAAAAACTATTGACAAACATTTGTTCGATACTTATAATGAATACAGAACAGATGTTCGTTCACTTGCCGGGCGGCGGGATCATTGCAGTCATTTTCCTCTGCCTATATATGTCCGGTATGAGACATTCAGATAGGGATTTGTACCGTCACGCTTGCTGTCATATACATAATTGATTTTGCATATCGAACCTGCTGTCGAATGCAGAATGGAGGGAGAGGAGCTTATGAAAAAGTCTTTCGTGTTTTTGCGGATTGCTGCCATATTGGCGTGCTGTGCCTTTTTCAGCCTTTTTCTCATGAATGCATTGGCAAAAGAACCTTCTAAGCCAGAGACCATCTCCTACTATACCTGCATTCAGATCCAGCCGGGAGATACCCTGTGGAGTATTGCCGAGACTTATACAGCCGGCACGGACATTACCGTTGACGAGTATGTAAAACAGCTGAAGCAGATGAACCACATGGGTGAAGATACGCTTCATACCGGGTGCTACCTGACTATTATGTATCAGCTGCCTGCAGAGAAAGGGCAGTAGGAGACCCTTTTCAGGGTTCCCGAAGCCGCACCTTGTCTCTGGCGCTCCTTCTTCTGGCATCATCCAAGGCAGCATAATGCTTTTTCGTCGTGTTTACATCTGAATGCCCCAGCACATCTGCCACAAGATAGATATCCCCTGTTTCCTGATAAAGAGTCGTTCCATATGTACTTCTCAGCTTATGGGGGGTAATCTTTTTCAGGGGTGTTACAATCTTAGCATATTTCTTAACAAGATTCTCTACGCTCCGCACAGACATTCGTTTCATCTGAAGGGAGAGGAAGAGCGCATTCTCATGGCCTGAGACAGGGAGCATGTCCTGACGCTCCTCCATATAATCCAGGAGAGCATCCTCCACCTCCACGCCGAAGTAGACCGTAACCTCTTTTCCTCCTTTGCGGTGAATCCTGATTCCGCCGTTTTTAAAGTCCAGATCATCCAAGTCAAGGCCGACACATTCTGAGACGCGGATACCTGTTCCAAGAAGGAGAGTGAGAAGGGCAAGATCTCTGATTTTTGTTCTGTTGTGAAACTGTTTTTGTTTTTCTGTTAAGGATTCTCCTGTTTCCACTTCGTCCAGAAGCTTGGCCACCTCGTCCACGTCAAGCCGGATGATCTCCTTTTCATGAAGCTTCGGAAGAGACACAAGGGCTGCCGGATTATTTTTTATCATTTCCCTGTGATAGTAATAATTATAAAAACTTTTCAGAGACGATATTTTCCGCATGATTCCCCGTTCTTTATTAACGATTTCCTGATTTTTTTCGTTAAAGCGATATTTCAAATATTCCATATATTCTTCCAGATCCGTTACCTGCAGCTGATCTAAGTGGGAGAGCGTAATCTCTTTGATATCCAATTTGGCAATAGATGGGTTTTCTTTATGAAGAAAATCAAAAAAAATTTTCAAGTCATAGGCATAGGCAATTCTTGTCCTGGAGGAAGTCTGCTGTTCGATTCCCCGGAAAAACTCAGGGCAGAAGAGAGGAAGCTCCTGAACCATACTGCGCAGCTTTTTGATATTTTCTCTGTCTTTTTGCTCATGATACGGTAATTGCTTCATAAAATAGGTTCCTCCTTTAAAATATCGTCGTCAGACGCCCTTGGGCTGACATCAGGAATTGCAGGCCAGCCTGGAATTCTTCCATTAAGAATTGCATTAAACATATGATCCTTCGTTCCCGGGTTAGAGGATTCCAGATCCTTCATCAGTTTTTTCATGACCTCCCTCTTGGTATTTCCATCTGCCGGGCAGGGGTTTTTGCATACAGGAAGCTGAAATTTATTAGAAAATCCAATGAGATCTGCTTCATCCACATAGAGAAGGGGCCGAATTAGGGTCAGGCCGGTTCGATCTAAATAGGTTCGCGGCGAAAAGGAATAAAACCGTCCTTCATAGATCAAGGATAGCATCATGGTTTCCACAATATCATTTTTGTGATGTCCATAAGCCACCTTATTGCATCCCAGATCAATGGCCGCCTGATTGAGAGCGCCTTTTCTCAATTTCGCACAAAGGGAACAGGGATTGGATTCCTGGCGGATCTGGAACAAAATATTCCCAATATCGGTAGATACGATGGTATATGGGACAGACAGTTTTTCACATAAAGCCTTTATTTTGGTCAGATCAAATCCCTCAAAGCCCAAATCTACAGTTATGGCATGAATCTGAAACGGATTCGGGTAAAATCTTTTAAGACCATGAAGCGCATATAATAAAGCCAGGCTGTCTTTACCGCCGGAAATTCCCACGGCAATCTTATCACCGGAATCAATCAATTTATAGGTATCCACAGCCTGGCGGGTGAGGCTGAGTAAGCGCTGCAGTTTCATGTGTACCTCCTTTTTAACTATTCGCGAAAGAATAGTTTAACGAATAGTTGCAAGACATTCCGCTTCATTATACCATGTTTCCGGGAGGTTCGCAATGCGTGTGTTTTTTAAGAAATCCGTTCTAGCTCCATGGCGTGTGTTCTGTCTGGCATCACTTTTTATGGCCCTTTTTAACCAGACCCTTTGTGCCTATGCAGGGGTTGCAACTCCTAATTGCGCTACCTTATCAGATGCATCTCATCCTGATCGGCCGGTTAGCGGTATGGTTTTCAGTGTGGCTCAAAATGAAATCGCTCCCAGGTCCTCTCTGGCTTCCATTACCAATACGGTTAATTATGCCGGGGTCCGTATTGTGCTTTTTTATTATGACATGTCCAATGTTATCCATCGTTCCTCGGTTCAGGTTGCTTCTGATGGTTCCTTTACGATTGCCAGGCCTGCTGATTATGCAAAACTTCAATTTATTAAAGTTGAACTCAATCGGGTTGCCCTCCCTTCCATTGGCAAGTATACTTTCTCTGCTGATTTTATGTCCCATACTGGCGGCTTTGATTATTTATCGTTTTATCTCTATGCTGATAAGCTTAATACCAATGCTTCTTCTGAAAGCAAGTATACTTCAATCAGTTTTAATCAATCCTCTGGTGACTATTATTTTACTACGGCTATTGAAGTAGGTTCTGATCTAAATTCTGTTTTTTATAACTACAGCATTGGTCCCGGCTTTTCTCTTCCTTATGGCGGATACTTAAAGTTTAATTTCACTAAACTCCCTTCTGATTCCAAGGTTGACTTTTCCACCCCGGGAACCTCTGACACCGACAAGCAGGCTTCCAATTCCGGCAATATCAGTAACATTAACTCTAATGTAGAGGGTATTTCATCTTCGCTCAATACGTTTTCCTCATCCCTTCTCTCGGTTGTTCGGAATTTCCGTACCGATTTCAATAACTTTACTGGCACGTTTACCGATACCTATGAGGTACTTTTTACCCACATGAGGAATCAGGCAACCCGGATTGTGTCTGCCATTGAGAACATCCATGTGGAGTTCGGGGAATTTGCCCAGGAGATCATTGACAATGATAATAAGCTTCATGAGGATCAGCTTGCTAATGATAACCGCTTAAGTCAGGAACAGCTTGCCAACGATAATAAAAATCATGAAAATTTGGTGAATGGTTATGATAAATCTAATATGGACGTTAGTGCTGGTAAACTTAGCGGTTCTCTTGATAACTATGAGGCTAAAGAGTCGGAGCTTGTTGGCTCTGTTTCGGGGTATATTGATAACTTTACCTATTCTGACCCTTTTAGTAAGTTTACTGCCCCTCTTTCTGACGTTTCCTATTTTTTAACAGGGATTTATACCGGCCTGGGGGCTTTGAATATCCCCATAGCTTTCTCCCTCACTCTCTCAATCGGCCTGATCTGTATCGGCTGGTACCGCTTCCGAGGAGGTTGATGATGTTCCAGTTCTTTGATTCTGTAGCAGCATTTGTTGATATTATTGTAAACTTCGTGGTCAATATGTTTCAGCTTCTCTTTACTACGGTTGTTTCCATTATCCGTGCCGTTACCTGGCTTCAGCTCTGCATTGCTTATCTTCCAGGCTGGCTTACTGCCTTTATTCTGGTCCCGGTAGCACTGGCTGTTGTGTTTCAGATACTTAATAAAGGGGGCTGATTATGCGTGATTTTATGACTTTCTGTTTGGAAATTTTAAAACAGCTGGTAGCGTTATTGTTTAATTTTGATGTTGGAGGTTACAGCTATGGAAGTTTTCTTGTGGTTACGCTCCTGGTATCGGCGCTTATTGGGGCACTGGTTGTCCGTTTCAATCCAAAGGTGCCTTCTGGTGTTAGCCGTCCTCCTAAGCTTCATGACGATTGAAGCCTACGCTTCCACTCCCTCCAATGCAGTAAAACGAAGTGATTTAGAAGGGGATGAACTTGATGGATCTATCTATGATACTATTGAAAATGACCTGCTTAATGATCTGCTTAGTAGCCTGTATCTGCTTTTATCTGGTGACACTTCCGTATTGGGCCCGGCTTTTGGTGGGGAAGGAATCCTGGAAGCTACTCCGTCTGATGCGGAACGTGAAACGGCTGTTTATGGGCTTGACGCCGTACCGTTTGCGGCAGACGGTTCTGAATACATGGCGAATGTCATTAGCTATGATGTGTCTGTTGGCGGCGTGGATTATGTTCTCTATCTATCGCCAGATTATGTAGACCAGCTTTACATTGACTCTGCCGGCAGGCTTTGGAATGTAGGCACCAGTAACATTTCCGGCAGGCTCTTTACCGGCTCCTTTGATGCCACTGCCACAACTGGCCGTCTGCTCACCCTTGGCCCCTGCCTTGGCAATAACTTTTCCAGTAACCGCAATTACGGCAGCCCTAATTATGTCCGGCGTTATTACTGGTCAGGCAACAGCCTTAATTATGATACTTCTTATGTGGTGGTACAGGTAAAACAATCCCGGTATCCCTTCCGGGTATCCGATACTCTTTGGTATGTGATTATTTTTCTGACTGGAGGTGTTCTGCTTTGTTTATGGAAAAGGTCCTCGCGCTGATCGGTGAAGTCCCTGAACAGTTTGAACCTGTGTTATATGTCATGTCCTTTGTGGCATTCCTTTGGATCCTGGACCAGTTCTTCTATCTGTTCCGCTATCTGGTAGGCGGGGGTGTCCGCTGATGTTTTCCCCTCTCCTGCCTGTGGTCAACTGGATTTTCTCAGAACTTTTAAAGCTGGTCCGCTTTGTTTGGGACTATGGCGGCTGGCTTGGCGTCGGTGTGATATGTCTTCCCCTGGTCTCCAGGGTGATACATATATTTAAAAAAATTTTTTAGGAGGTACGCAATATGTTAAAATTTAAAAATGCAGTCCGCCGTTATGGCTGTGTCCCGGTTGCTTCCGGTGTTCTTTCGGTTGTATCTGCTTTCCCGGCTTTTGCGTCCGGCTCTGGTGATACGGCTAATATCACTGGTATGCTGTCTTTATTTACTCAGATCGCCGCCTGGCTCTGGAAAGAGATCGGGGTCTTCTGTACCTTTGTGTTCGGGCAGCCCCTTCTCATGCTGGCTTTTGCAATCCCCTTTATCGGTGTGATCGTAAACTTCTTTGTCCGCATCTTCAAGACAGCATAAGAACAGCCCTCTGCTTTTGCAGGGGGTATCTTTTTAGGAGGTTTCCCTATGTTTGAATTTCTTGATGTATTTGGTGAGGTCCTTTTTTTCCCGGTCAGCCCTGCCGGCCTGGACCTGGCGGAAAATCCCCTGATCCTCTCCTGCCTCGCCGTCTTGATCGGACTGGCCGTACTGCGCACGGTAAAGGGGGTATTCTATGGCCTTATTCGTTAGCCTGGAGTCTCTCCTGCTCCTGCTCTTCTTCTTTGTTTTGTATCATATGGTGAAATACCGGAACCCCTACAAGCTCTATATGGAACCGTGGGAAAAGGGGGTAGAGGGGTTATGGATGATCTGGAGCGCCAGCTTGACATTTTAAGGGCGGTTATGAAGCGCCGCAGTCTCACGGTTTCAGCAGTTTCCCGGCTGTACCATATCCCTTACCGCTCCCTCCAGGACTGGCTTTCCGGTAAACGCAGGCCTCCTGCCTATGCCATAAGGCTCCTGTCCGCCTGTCTTAATGAGCGTGTCTACTAGCCTGGGGGCTATGTTTACCCAGAGTGATTTTGTACGCACTGCATGTATTTGTAAGTTAGAAGAAAGCAGGCTCCCAGGCGTTGGCCGGGAGCCTGCTTTCATGATGTAAGATTAGGAGATTTTTTGTAATTTTTCGAGTATCATTTTTATGTCATTAATACTTTCGCTATGCTCTTCAATCACTTTTTTTATAATATTGATATCTTGTTTCATTTCATTTGTTTCCGGCATGCTTCTTTCATACCGTTTAGCTGCTGGCATATAATTTTCTGCCAGTATGTTGATTTTGGTTTCTATTTCATTCTCTACATAAAGGCGAAAATCATGTAAAGCATTTTCATTATCTCTAAGTTTTTCTTTTATAGGTTCTAATTCATTTCTTAATGCTAAGATTATTTCGTTTTCAGTCATGTTAATATTCTCTCCTCTCCCATTTACTCTAATCCCATAGTATCATGGGAACCTTTTATAGGTCAAGTAAATCTCAGATGTTTTATAATTGTCAGATAATGATAAATATATCCGGCCTGATTTGGCTTCCTGCAGGTATTATTGTCAGAATTGTATTTCTGATGCAATCAATTACTCTCCATATCTTTTTTAATCAGTTCATTAACATAGGCATTCAGTGACTTATATCCCCGGTTCTTCCAGTGCTTTTCTATTACGGCTTTTTGGCCTTTGGGGACTTGAATATTTAGTCTGTCATATTTCTCTTTGGTAAAATCATTTTTATATTTTGTTGCATTAAACTTTTCCATTTTTTCCCTTTTCTTGTCAATCTTGTGTAAGATGCATAAATTTCGCAGGTGCATCTTGTGTAAGATTTCTATTGTTAATCTTGTGCAAGATATGTTATCCTAAAACCATACCATTTCTTGGTACAAAAAGGAGACATTCCTCTCCTGGAATGTTTAGTGGTTCTCACTAGATATGAAATTAAACTCATATGTGTAACTAGTAGTATATCATAATTTATTTATTTGTGAAAGGGGAATCAAAAATAATATGACACAAAAAAATGAGGTTCTTTTGGTGCGTAAGTGTGATGTAGACCATTGTTTGTCCCTGCTCCGCATCCAGATAGAACAAAATACAGACAATGCGCTTCTTTCTTCCCGGATCTCAGGACGCCTTGATCTGCTTCTGGATCTTGGACTGATTGTTCCGGCAGTTTATAAAGAATATTGCCTTCTCGGCGGTTTTTGATGCTTTCATTCATATTAAAAGGATATGCTCCCTTCGGGGGGCATTCCCCCATAGATTGTACTTAAATAGTTTTAAAGAAAGTGAGGTATCTTGTATGAAAGTTGATTTAATGGGAGTCCAGACCATTAACTATACCCAGAAACGCACCGGTAAGCAGGCTTCTATGTGTGTCCTCCATACGGTTCATCCCCGCAATGGGGTTGCCGGGTGTTCCGTAGAGGAAGTACGGGTCTATGAAGGCTCCGATCTTTATGGCCTTGCGGCCTCCCTTCTCCCTGGTACCGTATTGGATATTGGGTTCGACAGCCGTGGGTTTGTGACAGATATCCTTGTCCAGACAGAACCTTTCCCGGCCTTCTCCCCGGTTCCAGACAAAAAAACTTCCACAAAATAGCGGCCCTGCCAGGTTGAAACAACACTCCTTTTTCCTTGACTGCCTGCCCGCCCGGCCCCCTTTCCTTTTACCAGTTACTGTATTTGGAAAACGGGGGTATCGCAGGGGGGCCCGTTTTCGCGGCAGCCCCTTAAGCGGCAGGCATACAGCATCAACAGCACCATACCGGAGTGGTTTGCACCAGCAAATCTTATATTCTGCGGCTGGAAACAGCCTGCTTTTCCCCTGCCGGGCTTTAGGCCTTTAACAGGCAAACTATGCCCTTAAGTCCCCTAGCCTAATATTACCTAGGGGACTTCTGTCGCACACCCCGGCAGGCACAGCAAATTCAGGAAAAACTGGCACTTTCCACTTCTGTCGCATCCTGTCGCAAACGTCGCACAGTCGCAAAAATTTTATGTTCGGGGGAATGATATTTATGGCAAAGGATACACAATCAAGAAAATGGATACTGACGATTAATAATCCCATTGAAAAAGGCTTTACCCACGAAGAAATTAGGAAGACCCTCTCCGGCCTCAGCTCCGTCTCCTACTGGTGCATGGCCGACGAGATTGGGAATAAGACCGGTACCTTCCATACCCACATTTTCCTGTGCGGTTCCGGCGGTATCCGGTTCTCCACCCTGAAAACCCGCTTCCCTCCTGCCGACCTGAAAATGGCCAAAGGCACTGCCCTGCAGTATATGGAATATGTCTCCAAAACAGGCAAATGGGAACATGACAAGAAATCCGATACAAGGGTAGAAGGCAGCTTTCAGGAATTCGGTACTATGCCTGTAGAGCGCCAGGGTTCCCGCAATGATCTCGCTGACCTTTATATCATGGTCAAGTCCGGCATGTCTAATTTCCAGATCCTGGAAGATATGCCCGACGCCCTCACACAGATCGACCGCCTCGACAAGATCAGGCAGACGGTCAGGCAGGAACAATTTGCTGATGTTTTCCGGCAGCTGGAGGTTTCCTATATCTTCGGCTCTACCGGTACCGGCAAAACAAGGGGCATCATGGAAAAATATGGTTACCGGAATGTTTACCGTATTACAGACTATGCCCACCCCTTTGACGGGTATGAAGGCCAGGATGTTGTTGTGTTTGAGGAGTTCCGCTCCTCCCTCTCAATCGCGGAAATGCTGATGTACCTGGACGGTTATCCCCTCTCACTTCCATGCCGGTATAATAACAAACAGGCCTGCTATACCAAAGTATTCCTGGTGACCAATGTCCCCATCCATGACCAGTATCCTATCCGGCAGCGTCAGGAATACGATTCCTGGCTTGCCTTCCTCCGGCGCTTTGGCTCGGTTGTCCAGTATAAGACGGATGAGGTTGTTGTTTATGATATTGAGATGATCCGGGATGACTGGCGTCTGGTGGAGCGGGAACATACCCCCTTTGATTTAGTCTGACTGGAGGCAGGACTATGGATTCCGTTGTAATTACCCTTGACCGCAGTGCCTGCATCCTTTTGATTAATGCACTGAATACATACCAGCAGTCACTGGATGACCGGTACCGGCATTCCTGTTATTTCTTTAAACAGTTTACAGAGCAGCGGCGTAAGCAGTTGTCAGAAGACAATGCTGCCGCCCTCCTGGCACGGATGCATCAGGTGGATTGTTTGAAATCTACGATTCTATCCAGTATGCCTGTTGAAATTTCTATGGATTAACTATTCACATTAAAGAATAGTTTAACGAATAGTTGCAAGACATTCCGCTTCATTATACCATGTTTCCGGGAGGTTCGC
>JAAWHU010000078.1 GCA_022796015.1 Hungatella sp.
TTCCTGCCTTTATGGTTCCTAGAGGCATTATAAATATCAATAATATTCCACACTTGCCCAATGGAAAAATTGATGTAAGAAAAATAAAAGAATATGCAAAAAGGGGTATATAAAATGGAAAAATTATTAGAAATTTTAGAAGATGTGAGACCTGATGTAGATTTCGCAAACGAAAAGTTTCTTGTCAGAGACAGCGTTTTGGATTCATTTGATGTGGTTACGATAGTAGAAGAAATCAATGAAGCATTTGAAATTGATATTAAACCTAAGTATTTAACTGCAGATAATTTTAACTCAGTGGAATCAATGTGGAGTTTGATAACTCTATTGATGTAATAAGCTTTTTCTATTATATCTATAAGCTCGGAAAGGAACTCAAAGAATGAATAAAGAGCACTTTACTTATATTTCTGATATGGTACAGACACCAGCATATATTTTTGAAGGAGAAGAATTCAGTAAACGTGCAGTTGATGCTAAAATAAAATTGGGAAAGGATATTGATATTTGTTATTCAATTAAGGCTAATCCCTTTTTAATTGATGATATATTTGGCTCATCTTCGTTGTTTGACAAACTTGAGGTTTGTTCAATAGGGGAATTACATATTTGTGCTAATTGTGATACTTCTCCAGAAAAAATTGTGTTTTCAGGTATAAATAAGAACGCTAATGAAGTGGAAGAAGCATACAGATATGGTGTCCGCATATTTACTATCGAAAGCAATAATCATCTAAATTGTATTAATTCTGTTGGGGAAATATTCGGAGATATATTACCAGTGATTATAAGAATTTCAGCTGACTCCCAGTTTGGGATGGATGAGTCAGATGTTATTGATATTATAGCTAATCGAAAACAGTACCAGAATATAAATATAATAGGGATACATTATTTTACAGGAACACAGAAGAGAAGTGCTAATGTCATTAATAAAGAAATTTTATTTTTAAAAGATTTTTGTGAGAGAGTGAGCTTGAAACTTGGATTTAAAATTCAAAATGTAGAGTATGGAGCTGGATTAAATGTTGATTATTTTGTAGGGCAGATGGGTGGTGCAAACATACTTGAAGAAATAGGGGATAACCTAAAATCTCTGGCGTCTATAACAAAAGTAACCATTGAAATGGGGCGATACTTTGCTGCTACTTGTGGTTACTATTTTACAAAGGTTGTAGATTGTAAAACAAATAATGGAACAAACTATGCAGTTGTAGATGGAGGAATGAATCAACTCCACTATGATGGACAAGTTAAAAACATGAAGATTCCATTCCATTTTCATTTAAAACAAGAACATTTATTAGCTGATTCATCTTCCAATATCCATAAGTGGACAATCTGTGGCAGTATATGTTCAGCAGAAGATGTTATTTGTAGAGATGTTGAATTGGATGACTTGAAAATAGGCGATATTATTATTTTTAGAAATTGTGGGGCTTATTCATTTATGGAAGGGATGTCTACGTTCCTATCTAGAGAAATGCCGCAGATATGGGGTTATACAAATAATAAATTGGAATTATTAAGAGATTTTATATATACAGATAGGTTTAACTGCAGAATGCAGAATAAAACTAAAGAACAGTACCAAGTACCAGAAGGAGCTTCCAAGTTCATAACCGAACAATCAAACTTAAACACTGGAAATGATGTAGGAAATAATGTAGAATCTTTATAATAAAGACTTTTTAAACCGGCTATGGTATAATGTCAGCAAAGACTGTGCCATAGCCGTTTTTGTGCCGTGAAAAGGGATATGTTTGGATAACAGGGCAAAGCATTGCACGGACGGTATCTGGCCGGGAAGCTATCATCTGCATTATACGAAAGGAGCATCCATGTCAGAAATAACAATTACAATTCCATTTATATCCGCAACCATCACAGTGACCTCAAGCCTTAAGCCTACGGCCAAAATCCTGGATGTCCAAAGTCTCAAAAATTATACCATAACGGATCCGGCGGCAGGAAAGAATCGGGGAGCATCCGGCCTGATGGTCATCTTGGCGGTAGATTTCGGCGGGAATCGAGATTACTCGCTTTACGGATGCGATATTTTAATTGGCCTTGAGGGCGATGAGAAAGTAACGCCGGCAATCTATGTGGATAAGGTGAATTTTAAAAACCATGATTCGGACGGAAACAAAATACCCATGACCTTTGACTTCCCGGCGGAGTTTAATCCTGTGGAAAAACACAGGATCACTGCAGGCACAGAGAACATACGGATTATTCCCTGCCTGCTTTCCGGCCATGACAGTGGGATGCATCCCGTGAAAATAGATGATCTGAAGGAAGTAAAGATCATATTGAAGGATGGAAAGAGGGAAAAGAGGGTGGATGTGCAGTCGGGGATGCGAAAAACCAGATATATTTGGCAGTATGCCCGCAGACGCTGAACTTTGTAAAGAAAAAACACTTGACACCCTCTCACATTTCGTGTATGATAGCACAGGTAACAAAAATCACAGCTGGTTTTTCCAGGTTAGACCGGCCTTTGACTGACGGGAGGGGATTATATGGCTTTTGAGAGTTTATCAGATAAACTGCAGAATGTATTTAAGAACCTTCGCGGCAAGGGGCGACTGACGGAAGCGGACGTGAAAGCGGCTTTAAAGGAAGTCAAGATGGCGCTGCTGGAAGCGGACGTCAGCTTTAAGGTGGTTAAGCAGTTTATCAGTTCCGTTCAGGAGCGGGCTATTGGACAGGACGTGCTCAACAGCCTGACGCCGGGGCAGATGGTGATTAAGATTGTCCATGAGGAACTGATTCGCCTTATGGGCTCCGAGACCACGGAGATCGCCTTAAAGCCGGGCAATGAGATTACGGTCATTATGATGGCAGGCCTTCAGGGCGCCGGTAAGACCACCACTACAGCCAAGATTGCGGGAAAGTTAAAGTCAAAGGGAAGAAAGCCGGTGCTTGCGGCCTGTGACGTGTATCGTCCCGCAGCCATTCAGCAGCTTAAGATCAACGGCGAGAAGCAGGGAGTTCCCGTGTTTTCCATGGGAGAGCATCAGGATCCTGTGAATATTGCCAAGGCGGCCATGGAGCATGCCCAGAAGAACGGGTACAACGTGGTGATCTTAGATACGGCAGGACGCCTCCATGTGGATGAAGACATGATGGAGGAACTAACCCGGATTAAGGAAGCAGTGGACGTATCCCAGACCCTTCTGATCGTAGATGCCATGACCGGCCAGGACGCGGTGAATGTAGCCGAGAGCTTTGAGCAGAAGATCGGCATTGACGGCGTGGTACTGACCAAGCTTGACGGCGATACCAGAGGCGGCGCCGCCCTTTCCATCAAGGCGGTGACAGGCAAGCCTATACTGTACATCGGTATGGGGGAGAAGCTGTCGGATCTGGAACAGTTTTATCCCGACCGTATGGCTTCCCGAATCCTTGGCATGGGAGATATCCTTTCCCTTATTGAGAAGGCGGAGCTGGAGGTGGATGAGGAGAAGGCCAGAGAGCTGACTCAGAAGCTGAAGAAAGCGGAATTTGACTTCAATGATTTCTTGGATCAGATGAACCAGATCAAGAAGATGGGCGGCATGGCTAGTATTATGAGCATGATGCCGGGGATGCCTCAGATGAAGGGGGACATGGAGATCGACGATTCCGCCATGAACCGGGTGGAGGCCATTATTCTTTCTATGACAAAGGAGGAGCGGGCCAATCCTTCCCTTTTAAACCCTTCCAGAAAGCAGCGCATCGCTAAGGGAGCGGGAGTGAATATCCAGGAAGTGAACCGGATCGTCAAGCAGTTCGACCAGATGAAGAAGATGATGAAGCAGCTGCCCGGGATGATGGGCGGCAAGAGACGAGGCGGCTTAGGCGGCATGTTAGGTAAGTTTAAGATGCCGTTTTGACATATTTCAGACAGCCCTACAGGCTGTTCAAGCGCGCACTGCCGGAGGCTGACAGCTATGGCAGGCAAAAGAATTCCATAAAGGGAGGTGAGACAGACATGGCAGTAAAGATGAGATTAAGAAGAATGGGACATAAGAAAGCTCCTTTCTATAGAGTGGTTGTTGCAGATTCCAGATCTCCGAGAGATGGAAAGTTCATCGAGGAAGTTGGTTACTATGACCCCAATCAGGAGCCAAGCGTAATCAAGTTCAACGAGGAGGCAGCAAAGAAGTGGCTGGCAACAGGTGCTCAGCCCACAGAGACTGTTGGCAAGCTCTTGAAGATCGCCGGTATCCAATAACCTGAGGTGGGAAGTATGAAAGAATTAGTTGAAGTAATGGCGAAGGCTCTTGTGGAACATCCCGAGGAAGTTACTGTTACGGAAACGGAGAAAAACGGAGAGACCATCATTGAGCTTAAGGTAGCCCCCTCCGATATGGGTAAAGTGATTGGAAAGCAGGGCAGAATCGCCAAAGCTATTCGTTCTGTTGTCAAGGCAGCAGCCTCGAAGGAAGAAAAGAAAGTAGTCGTTGAGATTCAGTAGAAGGAAAAGACCGCCGTCCTCTTTGGGAAGACGGTCTTCTTTTTCGGAGAAGATGGAACCATAAAGGAGACTTTTATGGAAGATACACTGAGAGTAGGCGTCATTACATCCACCCATGGAGTGAGGGGGGAGGTCAAGGTATTTCCCACCACGGATGATGCCAAGCGGTTTCGGAAATTGAAGGAAGTGCTTTTGGATACAGGGAAAGAACAGATAACCGTGGAGATTGAAGGGGTAAAATTTTTCAAAAACATGGTGATCCTGAAATTCAAAGGGTTTGATAATATAAATGATATTGAGATCTATAAGGGCAGGGATCTTCTGGTTACAAGAGACAACGCAGTGGCTTTAGGGCCTGATGAGAACTTTATTGTGGATCTCATAGGGCTGTCGGTGGTAACTGATGAGGGAAAGGAGCTTGGAACTCTGACCGATGTGATTCAGACCGGCGCCAACGATGTCTATGAGGTCACTATGCCGGGAGAACGAAAGGTCCTTTTACCTGCCATTAAGCAGTGTATCCTTAAGGTGGACTTAGAGGCAGGGAAGGTGCTGGTTCATCTCTTGGATGGGCTCATGGATCTGTAGAGAGGGTATGTCATGAACTATCATATTCTTACCTTGTTCCCGGAGATGGTTTTAGAGGGCCTTAACACCAGCATTATCGGCAGGGCCGTGGAAAGGGGAACCATCAGCATCAATGCCATCAATATCAGGGATTATGCCATGAATAAGCATAAGCAGGTGGACGACTATCCCTACGGAGGCGGCGCAGGCATGGTGATGCAGCCGGGGCCTGTATGTGATTCCTATGAGGAGCTGTGCAGGAAGCTGAACAGGCGTCCCCGGGTGCTTTACATGACCCCCCAGGGAAAGGTGTTTAACCAGTCCATTGCCAGGGAGCTGGCCAAGGAGGAGGATCTGGTGTTTCTCTGCGGTCATTATGAGGGCATTGACGAGCGGGCATTGTCCCTGATTGTGACGGACTGCCTGTCCATAGGGGACTATGTGCTTACAGGGGGAGAGCTTCCGGCTATGGTGATGATTGACTGTATCTCCAGGCTGGTTCCCGGGGTTTTGAGCAATGAGGAGTCGGCCGAGATTGAGTCTTTCCACGACAACCTGTTAGAGTACCCCCAGTATACCCGGCCGGAGGAGTTCAGAGGGATGAAGGTTCCCGAAGTCCTTCTGTCAGGCCATCACAAGAATATCGAGACCTGGCGGCGCAGAGAATCCATAAAACGAACCTTAGAGCGCCGGCCCGATCTTCTGGCGGATGCTGTCCTGACGAAGAAGGAACAGGAATATCTTCGGGAAATTTGCCAAGAAAGGGCTTGCACAGAAGATCATATTGTGATAGAATGAATTGGTTTTAAAATAAGAGATGGTCCTCTGTTACCGAAGTACAGGTATTAAGAACGTCAAACATATTTTTAGGAGGTTCCAAAGTGAACGAGATCATTAAGAACATTGAAGCAACTCAGTTAAAAGCATCTGTGCCGGAGTTTCATGTTGGAGATACTGTAAGAGTATACAACAAGATCAAGGAAGGCAACCGGGAGAGAATCCAGGTTTTTGAAGGGGTTGTCCTTAAGCGTCAGAACGGCGGCGCAAGAGAGACCTTTACCGTGAGAAAGAACTCCAACGGAATCGGTGTTGAGAAGACATGGCCGGTACATTCTCCCTTCGTAGACAACATTGAGGTTGTGAGAAGAGGTAAAGTAAGAAGAGCCAAGCTGTACTACTTAAGAGGCAGAGTCGGCAAGGCAGCCAAGGTAAAAGAGTTGGTAAAGTAATTTATTTTCAGATGCAGCCAGGGGACAATAAAGCAATTTATTGTCCTTTTTGTTACTACCCTAAACGGACAAGGGTAATATTGGAAATGACAGGCAGGTGCTAGGTTGGAATTTTATCAGGTAGAAGAGACAAATCCTTTACGACAGGCAATGGGGTGGATTGTGGATATCGTAGTGGTCATCTCCTTGGCCTGGTTTGTTGTGTACGCCTTCGGAACCCAGGTCAGGATAGCAGGACAGTCCATGATGCCGCTGCTTCGCGGCGGAGACGTGGTGCTCATGGATCGGCTGACTTATGATTTCACAGACCCTGCCAGATTTGATATTGTTGTTTTTGAGAGGGAGGACCACAAGTCCAATGTCAAGCGGATCATCGGCCTTCCCGGAGAAGTGGTGCAGATTATCGATAATTTTGTCTACATTGACGGCGAGCCCCTGTATGGGGAGAACGGGTTAAACCAGGCGGTTCTGGCCGGGATTGCCCAGAATCCCGTTACCCTGGGGGAAGACGAATACTTTCTTCTGGGGGATAACCGGGATGGCAGTGAGGACAGCCGCTTTGCCAACATCGGCAATGTGGGGCGGAATCAAATTCAGGGAAAAATATGGCTTCGTCTGATGCCATTGATTGATATAGGATTGATAGAATAGGAGCAGCATATGAATATACAGTGGTATCCGGGGCACATGACCAAGGCCAAACGCGCCATGGAGGAGGATATAAAGCTCATTGATCTCATTATAGAACTGGTGGACGCCCGGGTTCCCTATGCAAGCAGGAATCCGGACATTGACCGGCTGGGAAGACACAAGGCACGTCTGATCCTTCTTAACAAGGCGGATCTGGCAAGCGAGACCTGGAATGATGCATGGACGGCCTACTTTAAGGCCCGTGGGTTCCAGGCAGTGAAGGTGGATTCCAGAAGCCGGGCGGGAGTCAAGCAGATTCAGGCCGCAGTTCTTGCGGCATGTAAGGAGAAGATAGAGAGGGACAGGAAGCGGGGAATCTTAAACAGGCCGGTGCGGGCCATGGTGGTGGGAATTCCCAATGTGGGCAAATCCACCTTTATTAACTCCTATGCAGGCAAGGCTTGTGCCAAGACGGGCAACAAGCCGGGAGTGACCAAGGGGAACCAGTGGATTCGGCTGAACAAGAGCCTGGAGCTTTTAGACACGCCCGGGATTTTGTGGCCCCGGTTCGAGGACCAGCAGGTGGGAGTCCATCTGGCCTTCATCGGCTCCATCAATGACCAGATCCTGGATAAGGAGGAGCTTGCCTTAAGGCTTATTGGATTTTTGAGGGAGCGCTATCCCCAGGCTCTGATGAAAAGGTACAAAAGCGGGGAGAACGAGGGGGTCAGTGAGACTGAGGAAGGGATGCTGCCGGATAGTTTAACGCTTCTGGAGGACATAGCAAGAATAAGAGGCTGCCTCATAAAAGGCAGTCAGTACGATCTGAAAAAGGCAGCCGATGTGCTGCTTGACGATTACCGGAGCGGGAGGCTGGGGCGGATTACCCTGGAATTTCCGCCTGACGAGGAGAACACATGAAACCACTGACAGGAGAAAAACTGGAGAAGGAGCTTGCCCGCCTGGAAGCCATGAAGGAGTATGAGTACACCTATGAGGCATGTGCCTGCATCTGCGGAATCGATGAGGCCGGCAGAGGCCCTCTGGCAGGGCCTGTGGTGGCCGCTGCCGTGGTTCTTCCCAAGGACTGCAGGATCCTGTATCTCAATGATTCCAAGAAGCTTTCACAGAAGAGACGGGAACTGCTCTTTGACGAGATCACCCAAAAGGCTCAGGCCTGGGGGGTGGGCATGGCGGGGCCGGGCCGGATTGACGAGATCAATATTTTACAGGCCACCTATGAGGCCATGATTCAGGCCGTGAGGAACCTGGGGGTGGTGCCTGATCTTCTCCTTAACGACGCAGTGACCATACCAGGGCTTGACCTGATGCAGGTGCCCATCGTCAAGGGGGATGCAAAAAGCATTTCCATAGCCGCTGCAAGCATACTGGCCAAAGTAACCAGGGACAGGATGATGGCAGAGTATGACGGCCTGTATCCGGCCTATGGGTTTGCAAAGCACAAGGGTTACGGGACAGCGGCCCATATCCAGGCTCTCCGGGAACACGGCCCCTGTCCCATTCATCGCAGGAGCTTTCTTAAGAACTTTGCCTTGGAGGATGAGGGTTGACAGGAAGGGGCATGAATAAGCGGGAGACCGGGAGCCGCTATGAAGATGCTGCCGTGGCCTATGTGGAAGCTCTGGGGTATCATATTCTGGAGAGAAATTACAGAGACCGTTATGGGGAGATCGACATCATTGCCAGGGACGGGAGCTATGTTGTGTTTCTGGAGGTAAAGTACCGCAGAGACGAAGGCCTGGGGTATCCGGAAGAGGCGGTGGACAAAAGAAAGCAGCAGCGGATTCGTCATACGGCGTCGTTCTATCTTTACCGCAGCGGGCTGGGGGAGGAGACTCCCTGCAGATTTGACGTGGTGAGTATTATGGGAAACAAGATCAAGGTGATTAAGAATGCATTTTAAGGAGAGGCTATATGGAGCATGAGATCAGATGGGTCAGAAAAGGCGGCAGTGCCGTAGTGAGAGAGGAGAAGAGGGAGGGCGTTACCTACCTGACTTTTCCCATTCTTGAGGAAAGCGGCCTGGTTTCCCACGGATTTTCCACCAGAATGGGAGGGGTGAGCCAGGGAATCTACGCTTCTATGAATTTTACCTTTACAAGAGGGGATAACCCGGAGCATGTGAGGGAGAATTACAGGAGGATGGCCAAGGCCCTGTCCGTGGACCGGCATCGTATGGTTCTTTCCTATCAGACCCACACCACCAATGTGAGGCGGGTCACGGCCCGGGATGAGGGGAAGGGCATGGAAAAAGAGAGGGATTACCAGGATGTGGACGGCCTTATTACCGACATTCCAGGCATTACCCTTGTGACCTTCTATGCAGACTGTGTCCCCTTATATATTCTTGACCCTGTACATAAAGCCATAGGGCTCAGCCATTCCGGATGGAGAGGAACCGTGGGACGCATGGGAGCAGTGACTTTAAAAGCCATGAAGGAGGCCTATGGAACCCGGGCAGAGGATGTGCTGTGTGCCATTGGCCCCAGCATCTGCAGGGACTGCTTTGAGGTGGGGGAGGAGGTGGCTGCAGAGTTTCAAAAGGAATTTGACAGAAGGTACTGGCAGGAGCTGATATCTGTCAATGAGCGCGGCAGATATCAGCTGGATCTGTGGAAGGCCAATGAGATCATACTGAGAGGAGCAGGTGTAAGGCCGGGCTCCATTGAGACCACGGACATCTGTACACGCTGCAACCCTCAGTATCTTTTCTCCCACAGGGCAGCAGGAGACAAGAGAGGCAACCTAGCCGCGTTCCTCTGTTTAAAGGAGGGCTGATCTAATCGTTTCCTGTGGTGCGGTATCTGTGGATGCGCTCTTGGATCTTCAGGGTGGGAGACAGGGTCTTCCCGATGGAGACGTCATGGTTCAGGGAGTTGATAACAGCAGCCAGATATTTGCTCATATCAGCTTCCAGATACCACTGCCGTGATAAA
Organism: Hungatella sp.; assembly: GCA_022796015.1. Taxonomy (GTDB): domain Bacteria; phylum Bacillota; class Clostridia; order Lachnospirales; family Lachnospiraceae; genus UBA3402. The sequence continues at coordinate 9,846 of JAAWHU010000078.1, forward strand.
AGCTCTTTGGTACGGTAATTCAGGTTGGTTGTCATTACATAGTCTATATAGCCCTTCTCATAATACTCATCAAACTTCTCAAGTCCATTGGCAAAGAGGCCGAAGGTGCAGCAGATTATCACCTTTTTGGCCTTTCGATCCTTTAATTCCCTGGCAGTGTCCAGCATACTTTCCCCGGAGGCAATCATATCATCGATAATCAGCACGGTTTTGCCTTCCACGGAAGCACCTAAAAACTCATGGGCCACAATGGGGTTGCGTCCTCCCACAATCCGGGAATAATCCCGGCGCTTGTAGAACATGCCCATGTCCACGCTTAGGTTGTTGGCCAGATAGACGGCCCGGTCCATGGCGCCCTCGTCGGGGCTGATAATCATGAGGTGATCCTTATGGATGACAAGGCCCGGGTCATGACTCAGGAGCGTCTTGATAAACTGGTAGGTGGGCATGAAATTGTCAAAGCCGCAGAGGGGGATCGCATTCTGGACTCTGGGGTCATGGGCATCAAAGGTAATGATGTTCTTGACTCCCATGGAGGCCAGCTCCTCTAAGGCCATGGCGCAGTCCAGGGATTCCCGGGAAGTCCTTCTGTGCTGCCGGCCTTCATACAAAAAGGGCATGACTACGGTAATGCGATGGGCAGTGGCGGCAGTGGCGCCAATAAGCCGTTTCAGGTCCTGAAAATGGTCGTCAGGCGACATATGGTTGGTGTTTCCGAACATGGAGTAGGTCAGGCTGTGGTTGGTCACATCTGCCATGGCAAAGAGATCGGCCCCTCGGACTGATTCAAAGACCACGGCTTTCGCCTCCCCTGAGCCAAAGCGGGGACAGTGAAAGTCCAAAAGATAAGAATTTACATCATAGCCACGGTAATTCAAGTCCGCCTTCCGACGAATCAGCTCCTCCATATCGTGTCTGCGGAATGATACAATATGGTCATTGACCAGTGCGGCAAACTCCCTGCATCCTTCAAGGGCCGCAAGCTTCAGGGGTGCAACGGGGAGACAATCCTTAAATACAAAATCATTTGCCATGGCGACAATTCCTCCGTCTCTGTGTGTAATGACTTTTGGTTATATGAATGATTCGATTCTACTATATATATACCACTTTTTGGTAAAGGGCGTCAATGGGGCATGTGCAGTTACGTTTGCAGGGCACCTGGGAACAGTAACTAATGATTTACAAAAACAGGGAATCTTGCTATCATAGATATTAGGATTCAGGGCCAAAAGCCTGACTCCTGCATTAGTCCAAGCCCGGAGGGCATAGAGGGAAGAAAGGAAAAACAGCCATGAAAAAAGGACATGTCATAAAATGGGTGGATCCCGGCTCCATTGCAGACGAACTGGGGCTGGAGCCGGGAGACAGGCTTATGACCATCGATGGCCATGAGCCGGAGGATATTTTTGACTATGAGTATTATATAAGGAACGAAGCCATCACGGTGGTGGTGGAGAAGAGCAATGGAGAAGAGTGGGAGCTGGATATTGAAAACGACTATGAGGATCTGGGGCTGACCTTTGAAAACGGACTTATGAGCGAGTACCGTTCCTGTAAAAACAAGTGTATGTTCTGTTTCATTGACCAGATGCCCGGAGGAATGAGGGAAACCCTGTATTTTAAGGATGATGATTCCCGCCTCTCCTTTCTCCAGGGCAATTATATTACCCTGACCAACATGTCGGAGAAGGATATTGAACGGATTATCCGCTTTAAGCTGTCTCCCATCAATATCTCCGTGCACACCACCAATCCGAAGCTGCGCTGCAAGATGCTGAACAACCGTTTTGCCGGGGAGGTATTAAAATATATGGACCTTCTCTATGAGGCAGGGACTCCGATGAACGGCCAGATCGTCATGTGCAGGGGAATCAACGACGGGGAGGAGTTAGAGCGGACCATAAGGGATCTTTCCGCCTATCTTCCCTGCATGGAGAGTCTGTCCGTGGTGCCTGTGGGATTGTCTAAGTACCGGGAGGGCCTGTATCCCCTAGAGCCTGTCACAAAGGAGGATGCCATTAGGACCATTGAGATTGTGGAGCGCTGGCAGAGAAAGCTGTATCAGGAGCAGGGCACCCATTTTGTCCATGCCAGCGACGAATTATACATTCTTGCGGGGCAAAGCCTTCCCGAGGCGGACCGGTATGACGGCTATCTTCAGCTGGAAAACGGAGTGGGCATGATCCGGCTGTTCACCGATGAGGTGGAGGAAGCCTTGGACAGCCTTGAGGGAGACGGGCGCAAAGGGGAGCTGTCCATTGCCACAGGAATCCTGGCCTCCGGCTATGTCAAGGGATGCATCCGAAGGCTTCAGGAGAAGTACCCGGGGATCACGGTTCATGTCTATCCCATTGTCAATGAGTTTTTCGGGGAGGAGATTACCGTGGCCGGGCTGATCACGGGAGGGGACTTGATCCGTCAGTTAAAAGGAAAGGAATTGGGCGAGCGGCTTCTTCTTCCGGCGGCAATGTTCCGCAGCGGGGAGGAGGTATTTCTGGATGATGTTACCAGGCAGGAGGTAAAAACCGCTTTACAAGTACAGGTGGATATTGTAAAATCAAGCGGACAAGATTTTGTAAATGCCGTGCTCTGTCCCCAGAAGGAGGAACCGGTCTTTTATGAGGGATATGAACTTAAGTAAGGAGATAAAATATGAGTAAACCTATTGTAGCCATTGTGGGCCGGCCCAATGTGGGAAAGTCTACGCTGTTCAACGCAATCGCCGGGGATACCATTTCCATTGTGAAGGATACGCCGGGAGTGACCAGGGACCGGATCTATGCGGACTGCACCTGGCTGAATATGAATTTTACCCTGATCGACACCGGCGGCATTGAGCCGGATACCAATGATATTATTTTGTCCCAGATGCGGGAGCAGGCGGAGATTGCCATCTCCACCGCCGATGTGATCATCTTCATTGTGGACGTGCATCAGGGCCTGGTGGACTCTGATTTTAGGGTGGCGGATATGCTGAGAAAGTCCAGAAAGCCTGTGGTCCTTGTGGTCAATAAGGTGGACAGCTTCCAGAAGTACGGCAATGACGTCTATGAATTTTACAACCTGGGCATCGGGGATCCCCATGCCATATCAGCGGCTTCCCGGCTGGGGCTGGGGGATATGCTGGATGAGGTGACCGGCCATTTTGACTCTGCCGGGCTGGAGGAAGAGGAGGACGACCGCCCAAGAATCGCCATTGTTGGAAAGCCCAATGTGGGAAAGTCCTCCATCATCAACAAGCTGACCGGAGAGAACCGGGTGATCGTGTCGGATATTGCCGGTACAACAAGGGATGCGGTGGACACTCAGGTAGTTCATAACGGCACTGAGTATGTCTTCATTGACACGGCGGGCCTCAGGAGAAAGAACAAGATTAAGGAAGAACTGGAGCGCTACAGCATCATCCGGGCAGTTACGGCCGTGGAGCGTGCCGATGTGGTGATTGTGGTCATCGATGCGTCGGAGGGAGTGACAGAGCAGGATGCCAAGATTGCCGGAATCGCCCATGAGCGGGGCAAAGGCGTGATAATCGCCGTCAACAAGTGGGATGCTATCGAGAAGAACGACAAGACCATTTATGAATTTACCAAAAAGATTCAGAACACCCTGTCTTTTATGACCTACGCGGAGATGGTATTTATCTCAGCTCTGACGGGACAGCGTATGGGGAAGCTTTTTGATGTGATTGATATGGTCCGGCAGAATCAGAACTTAAGGGTTGCCACGGGGGTCCTCAACGAGATTATGACCGAGGCGGTGGCTCTTCAGCAGCCGCCCTCGGACAAGGGAAAACGGCTGAGGCTTTACTATATAACCCAGGTGGCAGTGAAGCCTCCCACGTTTGTGGTCTTTGTCAATGACAAGGCATTGATGCATTTTTCCTACACCCGCTATCTGGAGAACCGGATCCGGGAGGCTTTCGGGTTCCGGGGGACCTCTCTTAAGTTTATTATCAGAGAACGTTCAGGGAGGAATGAGGGATGACAGAGCGGATTCTATGTCTGATTATGGGATATTGCTTCGGGCTGTTTCAGACCGGCTATCTCTACAGCAAAAAACATAATGTGGATATTAAGAAAGAGGGAAGCGGCAATTCCGGAAGCACCAATGTGCTCCGGGTTATGGGAGTGAAGGCAGGAGCCATCGTGTTTCTGGGAGATTCCTTTAAGGCGATTTTTGCCTGTGTGGCCGCAAGGCTCCTTTTCGGAGGCCAGGAAGGGGCGGCAAGCCTGATGATGCTCTATGCAGGACTTGGAGTGATTCTGGGCCATAACTATCCTTTCTATATGAATTTTAACGGAGGCAAGGGCATCGCCTGCACCGCAGGGCTTCTGGCAGCCATGGACTGGCGCCTGACCCTTGTGTGTCTTGTGGTGTTTGCGGCCATTGTGGCAAAGACCAGGTACGTGTCCTTAGGTTCCCTGGCGGTGGTATCCATCTTTGTGGCCTGGATGATGATTTTCGGGGGGCGGGGAGATTACGGCCTTGCAGAAGGCCTTCTGCCGGAGTTTTACGGGGTGGCCTTTGTCATTGCAGGCCTGGCCTTTGTGCGCCACAGGGCCAACCTGTTAAGGCTTCTTCGGGGCACGGAAAATAAAATCGGCGTAAAGAAAAAATAAGATAAACCATAACGGAGTGTTGGAATCATATGGCAGATATAGGAATCATAGGAGCAGGAACCTGGGGGAGCGCCCTGGGCCTTCTTCTCTCAGACAAGGGACACCGGGTCACCATGTGGTCCGCTGTAGAACAGGAGGTGCAGGCCTTAAGGGAGAGCAGGAGGCACCCCAATCTTCCGGATGTTTTTCTGCCGGAGAGCATGATATTCACGGCATCTTTAGAGGAGGCCATGGCACAGAAGGAGCTTCTTGTCCTGGCCGTGCCTTCCATCTATGTAAGAACCACTGCCCATGCCATGGCGGGGTGGTGTAAAAAGGATCAGCTCATTGTCAATGTGGCCAAGGGAATCGAGGAGTCCACCCTTATGACTCTTTCCCAGGTTATGGAGGAGGAGCTTCCCCAGGCAAAGGCGGCGGTTCTGTCCGGCCCCAGCCATGCGGAGGAGGTGGCCCGGGGTCTGCCTACTACCTGTGTGGCAGGCGCCCATGATCCGGATACGGCCAGCCGGGTTCAGGAGCTTTTTATGGGCCCCTTCTTTCGGGTCTACACCAGCAGGGATGTCCTTGGAATCGAGATCGGCGGCGCCCTAAAGAATGTGATTGCCTTAGGAGCGGGAATCGCCGATGGTCTGGGATACGGCGACAATACCAAGGCCGCCCTGATCACCAGGGGAATTCACGAGATCGCCGGCCTGGGCATGAAGATGGGCGGGAATTTTGAGACCTTCGGAGGATTGTCGGGAATCGGGGATCTCATTGTCACCTGCGCCAGTATCCACAGCCGCAACAGGCGGGCCGGCATTCTCATAGGAAAGGGATATTCCATGGAGGAGGCCATGGAGGAGGTTCACATGGTGGTGGAAGGCGTCCACTCCGCCAAGGCCGCCAAGCTTCTGGCAGAAAAATACCAGGTTTCCATGCCCATTGTGGAGCAGGTAAACCTTGTGCTCTTCCGGGGAAAGGACCCGGCGGAGGGGGTTAAGGAGCTGATGATGCGGGACAGAACCAGTGAGGGCCTTTGAAACCCAGGCATTATTTTATTGACATGTTCCCCAAAATGAATTAGAATAACTACAGAATATATGAACTTAATTTATATATATAAACAATTTGTGATAGATAGGGGAAGAATGAGATGAACAGAACCGTGGAAAGGGCTTTTTCCATACTGCAGCTGATTGGCGACAGCAAGCAGGGGATTACGTTGCAGGAGATCGCCAACGAGATGGACATGGCAAAGAGCAGTGCATTTGTGATTGTGCAGACACTGCTGGAGCTGGGTTATCTTTCTACCGTTCAGAATAATAATAAAAAGTATTGTCTTGGTATCGAAACCTTTTCTCTGGGAATGAAGTATGTCAACGATATGAGTCTTGTGTCCCAATGTTCCATTCACCTGCCGCCTGTGGCGGAAAAATACAGCAAGACGGCTTTCGTAGCAGTTCTCAACGGAAGCAAGATTGTGTATGTGTACAAATATGTGGCCCAGAATGCCAAGCTGGCCTCCTGTGCTTTGGGAACCAGAAAGGACGCCTATGCCACATCTCTTGGGAAGGCGATCCTGGCGTTTCTGCCTCGGGAGGAGCAGGAGGAGCTTTTGGAGAAGCTCCAGTTCCGGGCTTTGACACAGTATACCATCACCTCCAGGGAAAAGCTGGAGGAGGAGCTTGCAAAGACCCGGCAGAGAGGGTATTCTCTGGATGTGAGAGAGCTGGAGGATATTACCAGCTGCTGCGGTGCGCCGGTGTTCGACTACAGCGGCCGGGTTGTGGCCGCCGTGTCCCTGTCAGATATCTACAATGAGAATCTGGACGACGAGAAGGTGGCTGAGGATCTGAAGGAAGTGGCTATGCAGATTTCAAAGGAGTTAGGGTATATGCCCAAGGCCTAGAGTGGGGAAAGCAGCAGGAGAGAGCGTGAAAAAATGCACAAATAATATTGACAAACAGGTAATGTGCGTGTATAATATATCTTGGTTATGAACTGAGTTTATATATATGAACATTTTGCGGGACAATATCACGGACAATCTATAAGAGAAGGCCTTCTATTTCAGAGGCCTAAAAAAATACATAAATCTATGAACGAGGTTTATAAATATGAACAATCAAAGGATTAGCCGGTTCATGTGGTTTGATCTTGGGTGCCTGTCGTTCCTTGCCGCTCTGTCGGAATGGA